>CAMZHB010000001.1 GCA_947306605.1 uncultured Prevotellaceae bacterium
TACCAGCTGACGGGCTACCCCGTGCTGCTGCCCAAGTTCGGTTTCTACGAAGGACACCTCAATGCCTACAACCACGACTACTGGAAAGAAAGTGAAAACGGCATCCTCTTCGAGGACGGCAAGAAATATAAGGAAAGCCAACAGGACAACGGCGGCATCCGCGAATCGCTCAACGGCGAACTGCCGGGCAACTACCAGTTCTCAGCCCGCGCCGTCATCGACCGCTACGAGAAACACGACATGCCGCTGGGATGGATTCTTCCCAACGACGGCTACGGCGCCGGCTACGGACAGACGGAAACACTCGACGGCAACATCGAAAACCTGCGGCAGTTCGGCGAATACGCCCGCAAGAAAGGTGTGGAAATCGGTCTGTGGACACAAAGCGACCTGCACCCCGTGGACAGCATCAAGGCGTTGCTGCAACGTGACATCGAAAAAGAAATCGGCGTAGCCGGCGTGCGCGTGCTCAAGACCGACGTGGCCTGGGTGGGCGACGGCTACTCCTTCGGCCTGAACGGCATCAGCGAAGTGGCCGGACTCATGCCGAAACTCGGCAACCACGCCCGTCCCTTCATCATCACCCTCGACGGATGGGCCGGCACACAACGCTACGGCGGCGTGTGGACCGGCGACCAGACGGGCGGCAAATGGGAATACATCCGCTTCCACATCCCCACTTACATCGGCGCGGGACTGTCGGGCATGCCTAACATCTCAAGCGATATGGACGGCATCTTCGGCGGCAAAAACATGCCCGTCAACGTGCGTGACTTCCAATGGAAGACGTTCACGCCAATGCAGCTCAATATGGACGGATGGGGCTCCAACGAGAAGTATCCGCACGCCCTGGGCGAGCCGGCCACCAGCATCAACCGCTCGTACCTGAAACTGAAGACCATCATCATGCCCTACATCTACACCATCGCCCACAGCGCCATCAAGGGCAAGCCCATGGTGAGGGTTATGTTCCTCGACTACCCCAACCAATACACGATGGGTAAACAGACGCAGTACCAGTTCATGTTCGGCCCATCCTTCCTCATTGCACCAGTCTACCAAAACACCAGGGCCGACGAGAAGGGCAACGACATCCGCAACGGCATCTATCTGCCCGAAGGCCGCTGGTACGACATGTTCACCGGCAAGACCTACGACGGCGGTTGCATCCTCAACAATTACGACGTGCCCATCTGGAAACTGCCCCTCTTCATCAAGGCCGGTAGCATCTTGCCAGTCACCTACGCCCACAACAATCCCAATCAGATCCGCAAGGGCATACGCTCCTACGAACTCTTCCCCTACGGCGAGAGCGAGTTCACTGAATACGACGACGACGGCAAGACCGATGCCTATCTGCGCGGCGACAGCGCCACCACATGTATCCGCTCCAGTTTGAAGAAGGACGTCGCCACCGTTATCATCGAACCCACGCAAGGACACTACGAAGGCATGGTGACACAAAAGAGCCTCACGCTGACCTTCAACGTGTCGAAGGAGCCCAAGAGCGTCACGGCACGTGTGAACGGCAAGAAAGTGAAGTTGCAGAAGACCACCAGCATGCAGGAATTCGGCAAACACAAGAATTCCTACTTCTATCTGGCCAAAACCGACCTAAACGGCTACAGCACGCCTGGCAGTCCGGCGTCGAAAGTCAAGCTGCCCGCCTGCCCCGTGATGTACGTCCGCATGGAAGCCTGCGACATTACAAAGACGACCATCGAAGTGACCGTAAAGGGCTACGAGTTCAACATTGACAACGGTCTCAGACAAAAGTCGGGCTCCCTCACCGTCCCGCAGAGCATAACCGTAAGCGACAGCGCCCGCCAAGCCTATAGTCTCACGCCCTCGTGGCAACCGGTGCCCAACGCCGACTACTACGAAATCCGTTACGACGGCATAACCTACACGGGCATCCGGGACACGTACTTGAAGTTCGAAGACCTGCAACCCGAAACCGAATACGCTTTCGCCCTGCGCGCCGTAAACAAGGATGGCAGCAGCGACTGGACCGACTTCAAGGCCACCACGGCCGCCAACCCGCTCGAGTTTGCCATCCGCGGCATCACGGCCACTTGCACCGCACCGAGCCAGCCGGGCGAAGGTCTGAACAAACTCTTCGATCTTGACGAAAACACCATGTGGCACACCAAGTGGGACACCAAGGCCACGCCGTTCGAACTGGTCTGCGACCTGCACAGCGTCAACACCCTCGACCGCATGGAATACCTGCCGCGCCAAGTGGGCGTGAACGGCATACTGCTCGTGGGCAAGGTGGCCTACAGCATGGACAAGGCCACATGGGCCGAAGCCGGCAACTTCGCCTGGTCACGCGACATGATGAAGAAGACCTTCTCCTTCAAAGGCCAGCCGCAGGCACGCTACATCCGCCTCACCGTGGAACGCGCTTACGGCGAATACGGGTCGGGGCAGGAACTCTACGTCTTCCGCCAGCCCGGCTCACCCAGTTACATCCCCGGCGACATCAACGCCGACGGACAGATCGACGAGAACGACCTCACGTCGTACCTCAACTACACAGGCCTGCGTCAGGGCGACAAAGACTTTGAAGGCTATGTGAGCAAGGGCGACATCAACGGCAACGGCCTCATCGACGCCTACGACATCTCCAACGCCGCCGTCGAAACAGGCGGCAAAGCCAGAACCAACGACAACGAGCCCGTAGCCGGCAAACTGCTGCTGGTTCCCGACAAGAAGACGTACCGCACCGGCGAGACCGTCACCGTCACCGTACGCGGCTTCGGACTGACCAACGTCAACGCCCTCAGTTTCGCCCTGCCCTACGTCCCCGCCGAATACGAATACCTCGGCATGGACCTCGGCGATGCCGTCAAAGCCATGCGCGATTTCACCAACGACCGGCTCCATTCCAACGGCCAAAAGGCTCTCTACCCCACCCTCGTCAACGTGGGCGACCGGCCCGCACTCAACGGCAGCGCCGACCTCTTCACCCTGCGTTTCCGCGCCGCCAAAGCCGGAGCCTTCACTCTCCAGATGAAAGACGCCCTGCTGGTCGACAAGAACCTCCTTTCCGTCTCCTTCTAGAGTACGACACACAGTTGCCGTTTTCGCAACGGGAGCGAGCTCCAGCAGACGAGACTTTGACATTTCAGAAATATCTGAAAATCCACGTTACCAAAAATACGAAAACAGAAACGGCGTTTCAAAATTTTGAAACGCCGTTTCTGCGCGCCAAGACGCCGTCTCTGCAGCCCGAAGCCCCACCTCCGTTTTTCCAAATGCCCATCACCCTTGACAGCTAAGACAACGACGGCAGAACGATGTCGCACCACTCGCTTTCGAAGTTAGGTGTGAAAATGCCCTTGCCAAGGCTCTCCCCAATTTCCTGGCGCGACCAGAAACGGCCGCCGGCCAGTTCGGTAGTGTCGGGACGGATGGGCCGGTCATAGACAGCGGTGTGGACAAACACCAGTTCGCGCTCACGCTGCGAGTCATACACATACTGCGCAATGCGCCTGGGTTCGTAATCCGTGATACCCAGTTCCTCCCGCACCTCGCGCCGCAGCGCCTGCTCCACGTTCTCGCCCAGGTCCACGTGTCCCCCACAGGCCGTGTCCCACTTGCCCGGCTGGATGTCCTTCCACTCCGGCCGCTTCTGCAAATACACGTCGCCCGCCGTGTTGAACACGTGCAGATGCACCACCGGATGCAGCAACCGGCTGCCGCCGTGGCACTCGCGGCGCGTGGCCGCCCCTGTCAAATTGCCGTTCTCGTCCACCAGCGGGAGCATATCGTCAAGAGAATCTATCATGAGAGTTGAGATTTGAAAATTCGAATCATGGCATGAGCAGCGAGCTGTCGCCGTAGCTGAGGAAACGGAAGTCATGGCTGAGGGCATAGTCGTAGGCACGGCGCCAGTCGTCGCCTATGAAGGCGGAGACGAGCAGAAGCAGCGTGCTCTTGGGCATGTGGAAGTTGGTGACCATGCGCTCCACGATGTGATAGGTATAGCCCGGGGCGATGATGATTTGGGTCGAGGAGTGCAAGGCATTGAGACCGTTACTTCGGAGCCATTCGACAATGGCCTGCAGGGCATCAGTCACAGGTGTGTCGCGCCATTCGGCAGGCAAGTCATAAGGTTCCCACTGTGCCACGTGCAGAGCGTTCTCCGGGAGATTGGGATTGCGAAGCAACTTTATACCTATATAATATAAACTCTCCAGAGTGCGCACGCTGGTCGTGCCAACGGCAGTGCAATGGCCGCCGTGACGGATAAGGCGCTCCAGGCTGTCGCGCGAAACAAAGATGTATTCCGAGTGCATCTCGTGACCGGCGATTTCTTCGCTCTTCACGGGACGGAACGTGCCGGCACCGACGTGAAGCGTGATTTCGTCGCACACGATGTGGCGGGCTTCGAGGGCACGGAACACACGCTCCGTGAAATGCAGTCCGGCAGTGGGTGCAGCCACGCTGCCTTCAATCTTCGAATAGACCGTCTGGTAGGTTTCCTTGTCCTGCTCTTCGGTGTCGCGGTTCAGGTAAGGCGGAATGGGCAGTTCACCCACCGCTTCGAGCACTTCTGCAAAGGTGAGCGAAACGTCGTCCCATTCGAAACGTACCACCTCGCCCGTGCCCTGCGTTTCCACCACCTCGGCCGTCAGCGTCACCTGACCACCGGCATGCGGTATCGTGCGCTCCAGACGTCCCTGCTTCCATTTCTTACGGTTGCCGACCAGGCAAATCCATTGACACGCGCCCCGGCTATCGAAGTTCTGCTGATATTCGTGCGGTGTGTGAGGTTCCAGGCAGAAGATTTCGATGAGGGCACCGGTGTCCTTACGGAAATGAAGGCGGGCCTGGATGACTTTCGTGTTGTTGAACACCATCAGACTGTCAGCGGGCAACAGCGAGGGCAGGTCGGTGAAAGGACTGCTGGAGATTTTGCCTTTGTCGTACACCAGCAGTTTCGACCCGTCGCGGCCCGGCACGGGATAGCGCGCGATGCGGTCGTCGGGCAGCGGGTAGTCGTAGTCGTCGATGCGGATATGCTTTGTGTCGTAAGCCATGGATTTGTTTTAGCGACTGCAAAAGTACATTTTTATTATGTTGTGGGACGACATTCCGGCACAAAAAATCTGCGGCTGTCGCCAGCCGCAGATAACATATTTAACCATTAAAACCTTTGCGAATGTACGTCCGGGGATTAGAAATACTTCTTCAGCATTTGGATGGACGCGTTCTCGCGCAGCCGGCGCAAGGCGCGTTCTTTGATCTGGCGCACGCGTTCACGGGTTAGGTTCAGCGAATTGGCCACTTCCTCTGCCGTCATTTCTGGGTGACCGATACCGAAGAGCATTTTCAGCACAATCTGTTCGCGGTCGGAGAGGATGCTCAGTGCGGCCTCGAGGTCGTTGGAGAGCGACTCCTGTTCCATGCTGTTGTCGGTGGTCGGTGCGTCTTCGTCGGTCATCACGTCGATCATGGCGCTTGATTCGTCATTTTGGAACGGTGCGTCCACGCTCACCTTCTTGCCGTTGGCGCCCATGGCCTCGGCGATTTTGTCCTCCGACGTTTCCATCAGTTCAGCCAGTTCCTGTACCGAAGGACGGCGCTGGTGTTTCTGTTCAAATTCCACTCTTGCCTTACTCAATTTACTTTGGAAACCCACCTGATTCAGCGGCATCCGCACAATGCGGCTCTGTTCCGAGATGGCCTGCAGAATGCTCTGGCGTATCCACCACACGGCATAGGAGATGAACTTGAAGCCTCGCGTTTCGTCAAACTTCTGGGCGGCTTTAATCAATCCCACGTTACCTTCGTCAATCAAATCGTTCAGAGCGAGTCCCTGGTTCTGATACTGCTTGGCCACGCTGACCACAAAGCGCAGGTTGGCTTTCGTCAGTTTGTCGAGAGCCTTCTGGTCGCCTTTGTGAATGCGCTGGGCGAGTTCCACTTCCTGGTCGGTCGTGATCAGTTCCTCGCGGCCTATCTCCACCAAGTACTTGTCGAGAGCGGCGCTCTGACGGTTCGTAATACTTTTGTTGATTTTAAGTTGACGCATATAACTTCATTTATTAGCCTTTCGCACCAGTACGCACGGGTGCGAGATGCAAAATTATAAAATATTTTTCTTATACGCGCCGACAAAAACCGCTTTTTTCGAGCCGTGACGAAAGAAAAATATCTTCGGGCATGCAACGCATCGTCACTACGGCCGTTTTGACATCTGGCCGGGCCAATTTCAGCCCTTTCATACCACAAGGCACGATTTACAGGCTCCCCTACCCGACTTTTACGCACAGAAGTGGGACTTCAAAAATTACAAACGGCGTCTCAGAATTTTGAAGTCCCACTTCTGCAAAACCAAATCACGTTCGTTCCGCCCATGACGTACCGGAAAAGCGCGACGGTGGAGCAAATTCGCGGCACACGGCCTTCAACTCTCAATTAATTTGTAACTTTGTAACTCAAAACAGCAACGAAGACAATGAAAATAGGAGATAAAGTTCGTTTTCTGAACGAAATAGGCGGCGGAGTCGTCACCGGCTTCCAGGACAAAGGCATTGTGCTGGTGCAAGACGCCGACGGGTTCGACATTCCCGTACGCGTCAGCGAATGTGTGGTGGTGGAAGAGAAAAACGCCGCCAAACTGGCCTCGACAGAACCTGAAACGCCCCGGCCTACGCCGGCATCCCCGGCCACCACGCCCGAGCCGGCGCGACAGCCACAGGCTCCCGTGCCCCACGCCACACTCACCGTCGAACGCACGGGCGGCGACGTGCTCAACGTGTTCATGTGCTTCGTGCCGGTGGAAATCACGACATTGAGCCAAACGGAATTCGACGTATATCTTGTCAACGACAGCAACTACTGGCTCGACTTCGTCTACCTCAGCGGCGAAGGCAGCAACTGGATGCTGCGCCAACGCGGCACGGCCGAGCCCAACACCAAAGTATTCGTCGAAACCGTCGGCCGCGACGTGCTCAACGACCTGAAACACGTGTGCCTCCAAATGTCCGCCTACAAGGAAGAACGCACATTCCGGCTGAAACCCGCGCTCAGCGTGGAGCTACGCCCCGACCTCACCAAGTTCTACAAGTTGCACACGTTTGCTCCCAACGACTTCTTCAACGAACGGGTGCTCACATGGAATTTCATCCGCAACGACCAACCCGAGCACCAGGTATTTGCCAACGCCGACGACTTGCGCGAAGCATTGCTCGGAGGAAACACCAGGGACGACTACGACACGCGTCCGCACATCCACGCCATTGCCAAGAAACCGTCGCGGGAAGACGAGCCCGAAGTCATCGACCTCCATGCCGCCGAACTGCTCGAAACCACGCGCGGCATGTCGCCCGCCGACATCCTCGGATACCAGCTCGACGTGTTCCGCAAGAAAATGAACGAACACCGCAACCAGAAGGGCAAAAAACTCATCTTCATCCACGGCAAGGGACAGGGCACCCTGCGCAACGCCGTACTGCGCGAACTGCAACTGAAGTACAAATCGTGCACCAGCCAGGACGCGTCGTTCCGCGAGTACGGGTTCGGAGCCACCATGGTCATTATCCATTGAAACAGCAACCGTCCCGCCGTCTCACCGAAGACCTCCGTCCCCTTACCGGAAACCGATTTGCGCAACGGATTTAGCAAGCTGCTGACATCACTTTTGGAAACCGCGTCATCGCCCTATTCACAAAGAGTTACGAAAGAAACCGCCACCTCTGGAATTTTTTCTGAAAAAATCGCGTTTTTTCCGCTCCGGATTACTTACATCTGAAAAAAACTTCGTATTTTTGAAGCCGATTTCAAGAAACGAGTGCACAATGATTAAAAAAGTTTTCATTCCGCTGACAATGGCAATGTCCATTGTATTCTTCGCCAACACTTCGTGTGAAGACAAAATTGACGAAAGTAACTTGTTCACGTTTACAGGAATGACCATATCAGAATTCCTGGAGTCTGACACAACTTTCAGCGATTTCTATGAAATTCTGAAACACGCCCAAGTGTCCGTCCGACAGAAAAGTTCCCTTGACAAACTCCTGTCCACACGCGGCAACTACACTTGCTTTGCTCCCACGAACCAGGCCGTCCGCCTGTTTCTCGACTCCGTCTACGACCACCGGCCCTACGAGATTGACACCATGAGCCAGGAAGTGGCCAACACCATCGTGCTGAACTGTCTCATCGACCACGGCGACGGACAGCCCCTCCTGAGCACCCAGTTCGTCAGCGGAGCCATCGAATGGACCACCTTCAACGACCGTCACATCATCCTCGACTTCGACACCATCGAGGGCGGACACTTGGCCGTTGTCCTCAACAACTCATCGCGCATCACCCGCAGCGACATCGAGGTGTCAAACGGTGTGATTCACGCCGTCAACCGCGTGCTCTCCCCCTCCACCGCTTCCTTGTCGGCCCTGATAGCCGAAACGCCCAACCTGCTCATATTCTCCCACCTGCTTGAAATGACCGGCTGGGCAGACTCCATGCTGCTCTACCGCGACGAAGCCTATGAACTGCTGCCCGAAGGCTACCTGCAGCCCAAGAAAGGCCAGTCGTGGCAGTGGAAAAAGCCTAATCCCGCCCACCGCTACTACGGATACACCGCATTCGTTGAGCCCGACAGCGTCTATTGCGCCCAATGGAACTTGCCGGCATTACAAGTCGAGAACGGAAAGATCACGAACTGGAACGAAATATTCCCCATCATTGAGCAACGATGCAAGGAAGTCTACACCGACGCCACGAGTGACGACTACACCAATCCTTACAACGCCGTCAACCAGTTTGTGTCGTACCACCTGCTCGATTTCCGCGTTCCCTTCAACAACCTTGTTTACCACTACAACGAGTTGGGCTATTCCCCAAAGAAGCCCACGCAGCTGACTCTTGACATCTGGGAATACTACGAGACTTACGGCAAATTCCGTCGCATGTTCAAGATTACCCACTCAGCCAAAGACGGACGCATGAGCATCAACCGCCACAGTAAATACGACGATGCCTTCCGCGGCACCTATAAGGAGCTTTCGTGTGACCGCGAGGGCATAGAAGTGCTCAGCAGCAACGGGAAATACACCAACAACGCCCTCAACGGCTACTACCATATCATCAATGGCATCCTGCTCTACGACCAGGACGTGCCAAACAAGGTGCTCAACGAGCGCATCCGATTCAACGCCATGGCCACCATGCGCGAGCTCATGACCAACGACATCCGCAGCGTCTCCTACACCATCAACGCCAACCACAACATCCCGCGTGGCTACATCACCGACTTCTGGTTCTCCGACGAGACCGAAGTGACCTACATCAACCAGATGTCGGAGCACAGCTACGAGGGCTGGCGCGACTTCCAGGGCGACGAACTCCTCATCAGCGGCTTGGTGGACTTCACCTTCAAACTCCTGCCCGTGCCCTTCGACGGCACCTATGAAATTCGCTTCGGCATGACCAACCAGTCCGGCCGTATCATGGGACAGCTCTACTTCGGCACCAATCCCGACAACCTCCAGGCTCTCGGCCTGCCGCTCGACTTCCGCATGTCAACCAGCGACCCCAGCATCGGATGGGTGCCCGACGAGAAAGACGTGGAGATCAACCTCGAGAACGACAAGCACATGCGCAACCGCGGCTACATGAAAGGCCCCAACCAGTTCGCCGTCAACTCCTACGGCAACGCCATGACGCAGCCCCTGCGCTCCGCCACCGGCACCAGAAACGCCATCCGGCGCATCATCTACACCGGCAAACTGGAACAGCAAAAGACTTACTACATCCGTGTGAAAACCCTGCTCGAAGGCGTCACCACCAACGGTCTCGCCCTTGACTACATGGAGCTCGTGCCCAAATGGGTTTACAGCGGCATCGAAGCAGAGGACATCTGGTAACGAAGGCCAGGTTTCGGGGCGCAGAAACGGCGTCTCAAAATAACGAAGTCCCACCTCAAATTGTTGAAGTGGGACTTCTGTTTTGCCACAGACTGTAACTGCCGGCAACAATTAAATCCAGACGATCAAAGCTGCTTCAGTTGGAAATTACGCCAGAGCACCTTAATGTCGTTCCCGTCGTGAATCTGCAGCATCAAGCGGCCCGGAGTATTGCCAATGAGTTCGTCCTCCAGGTCTGACATAGGTTCACCATTGAGCCAAGTCTGTACATGATTGCCTTCAACACGCAGGCGCAGAGTGTTCCATTCGCCTTCCTTCAGGATGCTCTCCTTTTCGTCGGGAATCTGCTGAAGCCAGCCGCGTCCGTACGACTCGTAGATGCCACCCGTGTCACTACCCTTGGGAGCCACCTCGCACTGCCATCCGTGAACGGTGTTGGTGCCTTCAATGAAAGAATGGAAGAAGAGGCCGCTGTTGCCGTTCGAAACCTGCTTGAACTCCACAGTAAGGTCAAAGTCCTTGTAATACTTGCGGGTGCAGAGATAAGCGTACTCCCGCTTGTCACCGTTCTCGGTCACCAGATTACCCTCGCTGTCCACGCTCCACTTGCCGTCACCGAAGGATTCCCAGCCCATCAGGTCCTTGCCGTTGAAGAGACTCTCGGTCTGTCCGCCCTTATGAGGCAGAGGACGAATTTTGATGTTCTTGAAAGAAGCGGGGTCCCCATGGTCCTGCAGGCAGATGACACCTTCACTGGCCAGGCCGTATTCGGGAGCATGAGACCACTTGCCGCTGCCTTTCCTGGCAAACCAGTCGTCGGTCCAAGCCTCGAACTCCAGTATCTTCTCACCGTTGAGCCAATGCTCCACGTGGCCGTTGTCGAAGACAATCCGCGAATTGTTCCACTCGCCCACGGGATTAATGTGCATCTTGGTAGAGTCAGGCAGGTGCATGGCATAGTCCACGCCCAGTTTCTGCCACTCTTCGAGTTTCTCGGGAGCATTCACTTCTTCCCAACCCTCGTTGTCTATCAACTGATATTCGGGGCCGGTCACATAAGGAACACTGAACACGGGATTCTCCACCACGTGATAGAGCATACCGCTATTGCCGCCATGAGTCAGTTTCCAGTCCCAGGAAAGCTCAAAATCTGCAAACTTGCGCTTGGTAACGATGTAGCCGGACTCGTCGGCGCCCTCGCCACTTGCCTGAACGCAACCGTCAACAGCCGTCCATCCGTTGGACAGCACGGTATCGTTGAAGTTACGCCACTCGGACAGATCCTTGCCATTGAACAGCAGTTCCCATCCTGCCTTTTTCTCGGCTCTTGTCAGCGAATTGTCCTGAGGTTGCGTCTGACAAGACCAAAGCATTCCACTCATTGCCACTACAGCGAGCAGCGTCAGATTTTTCTTTTTCATTTCTTTACGTTGGTTTTATGTTTATGAAAGTTTTCTTCTCATCGGTTCGCTTATGACAAAGCCGCCACAGTGAAAACAGGTCGGTTTCCACATCATTCTTCTTCAGTCTTACAAAAGACAACGTCTGCAGGCAACGCTATTTCTTCCCGAACAGGCGGTCGTAGAGGCCTTTGAAGCCACCGGCGTGACGGGCTTCGTCGCGTGCCATTTCGTGCACGGAGTCGTGAATGGCGTCAAGTCCGAGTTCCTTGGCACGCTTGGCAATGCGCGTTTTGTCTTCGCAGGCACCCACCTCGGCGGCAATGCGAGCCTCCAGATTTTTCTTGGTGTCCCACACACAGTCGCCCAGCATCTCCATGAAACGGCTGGCATGGTCGGCCTCTTCGTAAGCGTAACGGCGGAAAGCGTCGGCCACCTCGGGATAGCCCTCGCGGTCGGCCTGACGGGCCATTGCCAGATACATGCCCACTTCGGCACACTCGCCCTGGGCATGGGCCTGGAGGCCCTCCACCACCTCGGCGTCCACACCCTTGGCAATGCCAATGACGTGCTCGGCGGCAAACGTCTGGGCGGCGCCACCTTCTACATATTCCTTAAACTTACTGGCGGGAACACCGCATTTAGGGCACTTCTCGGGTGCCGAATCACCTTCGTGAATATATCCACATACGGTGCAAATGAATTTCTTTTTCATCCTTAATTGTCGCTAAATTGATTTTGTACCCCACAAAGTTACGAAAAAACGAGGGCAGAGCAAGAAAAATGAAACAAAGTTTCAAGTTTTTGCTATGCCGAGTGTCAGTAACTTCTCTAAAGTTACGAAAAAACGAGGGCAGAGCAAGAAAAATGAAACAAAGTTTCAGATTTTTGTCTTGCCGAGTGAAAAAAACAACAGAAACGGCGTTTCAAAATTTTGAGGCGCCGTTTCTGACTTTTGAAACGCCGTCTTTGCGTCCGGAAGCGAAACGGCTTTTCCATTTCCTGTCATTTTGTCAACTTTTAGTTGCAAAATCGAGCGAAAAGAAGATTTTTCCATGAAAATATAGACAATATTTTATTTTTATAAGCAATAAAGTAACAAAATGACAGCAAAACTGCCGATTTTCTTTCAAATTGGTGTAAATTTGCATCCCGAAGGTATCATCCTATTATAATTATACTTTTTACGACCCATGGAACAGTTGAAACATGAATGCGGTGTGGCATTGATCCGGTTGCTGAAACCGCTGGCTTATTATGAGCAGAAGTACGGCACATGGCGCTACGGGCTGAACAAGCTCTACCTGATGATGGAGAAGCAGCACAACCGTGGCCAGGAAGGAGCCGGCGTAGCCTGTGTCAGCCTTGACGCACCGACAGGCCGTGAATACATGTTCCGCGAACGGGCCGAGGGAACGAACGCCATCACTGAAATCTTCAAACGCATGGACGATTCGTTTGCCGGACAACTGTATATGGGCCACCTGCGCTACTCCACGACGGGCAAGAGCGGCCTGACCTATGTCCATCCGTTCCTGCGCCGCAACAACTGGCGGTCGAAGAATCTTTGTCTTTGCGGCAATTTCAATATGACCAACATCGAAGAAGTCTTTGACTGCATGACTGCCCAAGGCCAATCGCCCCGAATCTATGGCGACTCTTACATCACGCTCGAACTCATGGGTCACCGCCTGGACCGCGAAGTGGAGCGCCTCTATGCAGAGGCCCGGGAGCAAGGGCTGCAAGGCACGGACATTACCCGCCACATAGAAGACAACATACAGATAGCAAACGTATTGCGCACGACGATGACACTTTTCGACGGCGGTTACGTGATGTGCGGACTGACAGGCTCCGGCGAGACATTTGCCGTGCGCGACCCGTGGGGCATCCGTCCCGCGTTTTACTATCAAGACGACGAAATCGTAGTGCTCGCCAGCGAGCGACCAGTCATTCAAACCACCTTCGACCTCCGCGCCGGGGACATCAGCGAACTGCAGCCCGGACAAGCGCTTATTGTGCGGAAAAACGGTGAAAGCCTTCTGCAACAAATCCTGAACGCAGAGAAATACTCGGCCTGTTCCTTTGAACGCATCTATTTCAGCCGCGGCTCCGACCGCGACATCTATAAAGAACGCAAACAGTTGGGCGAGCAGCTCATCAGCCCCATTCTGAAAGCCATTGACGGCGACCTGGCACACACGGTGTTCTCCTACATTCCCAACACGGCCGAAGTGACATTCTACGGGATAACCGACGGTTTCCGACGGCTGAATCACGACGTGAGGATAGAAAAAGTGGTGTGGAAGGACATCAAACTGCGCACGTTCATCACCGAAGGCACGGAACGCAACGATCTGGCCGCCCATGTCTACGACATCACTTACGGCTCGCTGCGCCCCTACGAAGACAATCTGGTCATCATTGACGACTCCATCGTGCGGGGAACGACCCTGCGCGAGAGTATCTTCAAGATACTCGACCGCCTCCACCCGAAGAAAATCGTGATGGTGTCGAGTTCGCCCCAAATACGCTATCCCGATTACTACGGCATCGACATGTCGCACCTTGAAGAACTTTGTGCTTTCCGGGCGGCCATCGAATTAATCAAAGACCGGAATATGACCGGGCTGATTTCCGACACTTACCGGGCATGTCGCACCGAACCGCAAGCCAAGAACCATGTCCGTGCCATTTATGCTCCCTTCAGTGTGGAAGAAATCAATGGCAAAATCATCGAAATGCTCCGGCCCGAAGGCATGCAATCACCCGTGGAACTAGTGTTCCAGAGCATTGAAGGCCTCCACAAAGCCTGCCCCAACCATCCCGGCGACTGGTATTTCACCGGCCATTACCCCACGCCCGGCGGCATCCGCATGGTAAACCAGGCGTTCGTAAACTATGTGGAAAACGTATTGAAAGTATAACTATAAAAGAGATTCATATGTGTGGCATCGCGGCAATCCTCAATGTAAAGGAACAAACACAAGAATTGCGTCAGAAAGCATTGCGCATGAGTCAGAAAATCCGTCACCGCGGCCCCGACTGGAGCGGTATTTATTGCGGAGGTTCAGCCATCTTGGCTCACGAGCGGTTGAGTATTGTTGACCCCGAATCGGGCCGGCAACCATTGTATTCTCCCGACGGCAAACAGATTTTGGCTGTCAACGGTGAGATATACAACCATCAGGAGATTCGCAAGAAGTATGCCGGACAATACGAGTTTCAGACCGGCAGCGACTGTGAAGTCATCCTTGCGCTCTACCGGAAAAAAGGCGTCGGCTTCTTGGAAGACTTGAGCGGCATTTTTGCTTTTGTCCTATACGATGAAGAACGTGACGAATTCTTAATTGCCCGCGACCCGATTGGTGTCATACCGCTCTATATCGGTTACGACGGCAACGGGATGATCTATGTGGCTTCAGAGTTGAAAGCTCTCGAAGGACAGTGTGAACACTACGAATCATTCTTGCCCGGACATTATTATTGGAGCCGGGAACCGGGAATAAAAAGGTATTACCAGCGCGACTGGATGGAATACGATGCTGTCAAGGACAACGAAGCCAACGTCCCGGCAATTCGCGATGCACTCGAAAAAGCCGTAAAACGCCAGCTAATGTCCGACGTGCCTTATGGTGTTCTGCTTTCGGGCGGCCTCGACTCGTCAGTAGTTTCCGCCATTGCCGAAAAATACAGCGAAATGCGCATTGAAGACAACTCCAGAACGAAAGCCTATTGGCCCCGTCTTCATTCGTTCGCGGTAGGACTGAAAGGGGCTCCCGACTTGGCCAAGGCGAAACAGGTAGCCGACCACATCGGCACCGTCCACCACGAAATCAACTATACCATTCAAGAAGGGATTGACGCCATTCGCGATGTTATCTATTACATCGAGACATACGACGTTACCACGGTCCGCGCCTCCACGCCAATGTATCTGCTGGCACGAGTCATCAAATCAATGGGCATCAAGATGGTGCTTTCGGGAGAAGGAGCCGATGAAATCTTCGGAGGATATCTCTATTTCCACAAAGCACCTTCAGCCAGGGCATTCCATGAAGAAACAGTCCGCAAGTTAGGAAAACTGCATCTTTACGATTGTCTCCGTGCCAACAAAAGTTTGTCAGCATGGGGTGTCGAAGGCCGTGTGCCATTTCTTGACAAAGAATTTCTGGATGTTGCCATGCGGACCAATCCGGAAGCCAAGATGTGTCCAGGCAATACCATTGAAAAGAAAATCGTACGCGAAGCCTTTGCCAACATGTTGCCCCCTGAAATAGCCGGGCGACAAAAGGAACAATTCAGCGACGGTGTCGGATACTCATGGATTGACACGCTCAAGGCCATCACTGCAGAAGCCGTGAGCGATGAGCAGATGGCCCATGCCGCCGAGAGTTTCCCTATCAATCCGCCCAAGAATAAGGAGGAATACTTTTATCGCACCATCTTTGCAGAGCACTTCCCCAGCGACTCCGCTGCAAGAACTGTTCCGAGCGAGGCCAGCGTAGCCTGTTCCACAGCAATTGCTTTGGAGTGGGATAAAGCATTCCTGAATCTTAACGACCCCAGCGGACGTGCGGTAAAGGGAGTCCATGAACAAGCATACTGAATTATGAGACAAGCAAGATTGATTGTCGATGATGGCAGCGTGTTCTACGGTTGGTCGTTTGGTTCAGAATGTAATGTATCAGGCGAGGTCGTCTTCAACACCGCCATGACAGGCTATCCCGAGAGCCTGACCGACCCCAGCTATGCAGGGCAAATACTCACGTTCACATATCCATTGATAGGCAACTACGGTGTGCCTTCGGTGGGAACAGGCGACAACGGATTGCCCACACTGATGGAAAGCGGACGGATTCATGTCAAAGCAATCATCGTGGCGGATTACAGTCAAACGTTTTCCCATTGGAACGCGAAAGAATCGTTGGCAGCATGGCTTCGGCGCGAAGGAGTGCCGGCCCTAACAGGCATCGACACCAGACGGCTGACGAAGTTGCTACGCGAGCATGGGGTCATGACGGGACGGATTGTGATTGAAGGCGAAGAAGACAACATTGCAACAGAAAGCTATGGTGACATCAACTGGGTGGAACAGGTTAGTTGCAAGGACGTAATCACATACTTGCCTGAACGCGCTGTCGACGTACACAAGCGAGTAGTCCTCGTGGACTGCGGTGTCAAGGCAAACATCATCCGTTGCCTGCTCCGGCGTGGTCTTGAAGTGATACGAGTTCCATGGGACTATGACTTCAACACACACGATTTCGACGGGCTGTTCCTGACAAACGGCCCGGGAGACCCCGACCGTTGCGAGAAGACGGTGGAACACATCCGACAATTCCTGAACAGCAAGTATCCGAAGCCGTGCATGGGCATTTGCCTCGGCAATCAATTGCTGGCCAAGGCAGCAGGAGCAAGGACTTACAAACTGAAATATGGGCACCGCAGCCACAATCAGCCAGTGAGAAAGGCAGGGAGCAACCAATGCTTCATCACGTCGCAGAACCATGGCTATGCCGTGGACGAAACGACGTTGCCTTCGGATTGGGAGACTCTCTTTGTGAACATGAACGACGGTTCTAACGAAGGTATCCGTCACAAAAGCCACCCGTGGATGTCTGCGCAGTTCCATCCCGAGGCCTGTTCGGGGCCGGTGGACACGGAGTTTTTGTTTGACGAATTTGTAAACATGCTAAACGCTACGGAATAACATGACGGACAAGAGCATAAAGAAGGTTCTGCTGCTCGGCAGCGGAGCATTGAAGATTGGACAGGCGGGCGAGTTCGACTATTCCGGTTCGCAAGCTTTGAAAGCCTTGAAAGAAGAAGGCATACATACCATTCTCATCAACCCCAACATCGCCACGGTCCAGACATCGAAGGGCGTGGCCGACACCGTGTATTTCCTTCCCGTGCGGACAGACTTTGTGGAACGCATCATCGAGAAAGAACGGCCCGACGGCATACTGCTGTCGTTCGGCGGACAAACGGCCTTGAACTGCGGTGTGGAACTGTACAGGCAAGGCATACTCGACAAATACCATGTGCAAGTGCTGGGAACGCCAGTGCAGGCCATCAACGACACCGAAGACCGCGACCTTTTTGTGAAACGACTGGACGAGATTGGTGTAAAAACCATCAGCAGCCAGGCTTGCAGCAACATCGAAGAGGTGAGGCAGGCTGCCGCCGAACTGGGATTTCCCGTCATTCTCCGCGCCGCCTACGCCTTGGGAGGACTGGGTTCCGGGTTCTGCGACAACGAGGAAGAACTGTCCTTACAGGCTGAAGAGGCCTTCTCGTTTTCGCCACAGGTACTGGTGGAAAAGTCTCTGAAAGGTTGGAAAGAGATAGAGTATGAAGTAGTGCGCGACCGCTACGACAACTGCATCACCGTGTGCAACATGGAGAACTTTGACCCGTTGGGCATCCATACAGGCGAGTCCATCGTGGTTGCTCCTTCGCAGACGCTCAGCAATGCCGAATACCACAAATTGCGCGCCCTCGCCATCAAGATTATCCGTCACATCGGCATCGTGGGCGAGTGCAACGTGCAATACGCCCTTGACCCGCAGTCGGAGGACTATCGTGTCATTGAGGTTAACGCGCGCTTGTCGAGGTCGTCGGCCTTGGCATCGAAGGCCACAGGCTATCCCCTGGCCTTCGTCGCCGCCAAACTCGGACTGGGTTACGGATTGTTTGAATTGAAAAACTCGGTCACGAAGACCACGTCGGCTTTTTTCGAGCCGGCCCTCGACTACGTGGTATGCAAGATACCCCGTTGGGACCTTTCGAAGTTCCACGGCGTGAACCACCAGCTCGGCTCGTCCATGAAAAGTGTCGGCGAGGTCATGGCCATCGGGCGCACTTTTGAGGAAGCCCTGCAGAAAGGGCTGCGCATGATCGGTCAGGGCATGCACGGTTTCGTGGAGAACAAGGTGCTGCGTGTCGACGACATGGAGGACGCCCTGCTTCACGCCACCGACAATCGCATTTTCGTCATATCCAAAGCCATGCAGATGGGTTACACCCTGGAACAGATTCACCGGCTGACCATGATTGACCTCTGGTTCCTGCAAAAGCTGAAACATGTGGTTGACATCGACCTGCGGCTACGCGAGTTCGCCTCGTTCATGAGTTTTGCCGGGTCCATGGAGCGCACGGAACTCATGGAATGCTTCGAAACACCGGAGTTCGTCGGGTTGTTGCGCGAAGCCAAGGTCTACGGTTTCTCCGATTTCCAAATAGCGCGGGCCGTCGGTCTGGGAACCGTCATGGGCATGGAACAGGCCATGCTCCTCGTCCGGGAATGGCGGAAAGAGTGCGGCATACTTCCCGTAGTCAACCAGATAGACACCCTGGCCGCCGAATATCCCGCACAGACAAACTACCTCTACCTGTCGTATTTGTAAATTCCCGGCACATCACGAGAATTATATTCGGCAGTGATGTACATTGAAAAACAAAGGCGGCGTCTCTAACTTTTGAGACGCCGCCTTTGCGCGCAGAAATCCGACCTTTGTCAGAAAAAGAGCATACATTTTAAAGCGGAAGAAACAGCCTGACATTTTGACATATCAGCAAAAGGTTGTAACTTTGTGTCCGTATGGAAGATTTTGACTTGCAATCGTGGATTGCCGAACATAGCGACGCCGACGTGCTCGAACGCCTGCTCGACGCCGGAGCCCTCAGAGTTTCGGGCGTGCCGAGGGGAGCGTTGGCCGAATTGGCACGCGAATGGAGCCGGCGCCACGACTGGAAAACTGCGGCCGACTCCCTGGGAAACACCTACGAGGAAGCCGTGCTGCAGGCCATGGTCTACGGCGAAGCGTCGAAGGGCAACCAGACCACGCTCAAATGGCTGGCACGTTTCCTGAAACAGGTGGACAACGTGCCGCTCTGCGACGCCACCGCCCTTGCCTGCTCCTTTGCCGTGCGCCGGCCGGACGAAACGCTCGAGTTCGTGACCAACCGTCTCAACGACACGGCTCCCTTCATCCAACGCTTTGCCATCATGGTGCTGATGGACCACTACATGACAGGCGACCGCCTCAACCGCACACTGGAACTCTACGGCACCGTCAAGCCCCACTCACCCGAAGCGGAACAAGCGCTGGTGAAAGGTTACACGGCAGCATTTCTCAACAGCCCGGCCCGCACCCGCGAAGCCCTGTTGCACGACCGGCGGCCTGCAGACGACTTCAACCGCCTGCTCGACGCCATGCTGCAATCGCCGCGCCTCACACCGCCCCTGCAAGAGACCTTGGCAGAGATAAAGCGCTAAAACTGACACCTGATTATGACCATAAGATTAGAACGACCCGAAGATTACCGCGAGGTGGAGAACCTCACACGCGAAGCTTTCTGGAACGTTTACCGTCCCGGATGCACGGAACACTATGTGCTCAACCAATACAGGACAAATGACGACTTCATTCCCGAACTTGACTTTGTGATGGAAGAAGACGGCCAAATCATAGGGCACGTGATGTACTCCAAAGCAGAAATCATCCTTGAAGACGGCAACCGTTTCCCGGCATGGACCTTCGGACCCATCAGCATCCGCCCCGACTACAAGCGCAAAGGCTACGGTCTGGAATTACTGAATTATTCACTCAAAAAAGCCAAAGAAACGGGCATCGGCATGCTGTGCATGGAAGGAAACATCGACTTTTACCGCCATGCCGGTTTCGACCTTGCCAGCAAACTGAAGATACACTACCATGCCGAGCCCAAAGAGGCCGAAGTGCCATACTTCCTTGCCCAAGAACTCACACCGGGCTACTTGAACGGCATCGAAGGCACCTACTGCCCTCCCAAAGGCTATTTCGTTGCCAACGAACAGCCCGAAGCCTATGAAGCCTACGAGGCAACCTTTCCCAAAAAAGAGAAAGCTTTCCAACCCGGCCAGCTCCCGCAGTTCTGCCAGAGCTGCGGAATGCCGCTGACCCGCGCTGAAGATTGCGGCACCGATGCCGACGGCAACACCTGCTTCGACTACTGCCGTTACTGCTATCAGGGCGGACAGTTCCTGCAAGACTGCACCATGGACGAAATGATTGAACACTGCGCCCAGTTTGTGGACGAGGTCAACAAGAATATGCCCAAACCGATGACGAAGGAAGAGTACAAGCAGATGATGCGACAGTATTTCCCTGACCTAAAACGTTGGAAGAAATGAGAAAGATGATTGCTTTTTGTGGGTTGGACTGTGAGAAGTGCGATGCTTACATTGCCACCAAGACTGACAACCAAGCACTGCGCGAGAAAACTGCAAAGCTATGGGCCGAGTTGAACAATGCTCCTATCCTTCCTGAGCATATCAATTGTGAGGGTTGTCGTATGGGTGGAGCGAAAACTATATTCTGCAGTACCTTGTGCGAGATCCGAAAGTGCGTGAAAAGCAAAGGATTCGAGACCTGTGGCAATTGCCCCGACAAGGACACCTGCCCCAAAATTGCACCAATCTGGCAGTCGAGTCCCCAAGCGAGGAAGAATCTGGAAGAAGCAAAAGCAGATGCATAGATGAAACAGGAAATCAATCCCAAAGACACCAGTCGGGTGCAGGCATTCGAACTTTGGATGAAGTCACCTATGCCGATGGTGACGCTCACGAAGACGATTGATGTGACGCGACTATATAAAGTGAGTCGGCGGCGAGGACTGAAGTTCAACATGCTCCTGTGCTGGTGCATCGGGCGTGCTGCCAGCAGGATTGACGAGTTCCACCTGTTGCCATCGCAGGGCAAACTATACAAGTACGACCGCCTTGCCATCAACGTGATAGTAAACAATAAAGAAGGCGGCATCTGCTCATGCGATATTCCTTATACGGATGATATGGAGCAGTTCGGACAAGATTATATGGCCCTAACACAGTCTGCCAGTACGTCATGCCAGAGTTCCTTCATAGATGGTGCAATGGTAATTGGCACATCCGCGATGGTTGAGACGGAACTTGACTGCATCGTCAATCAATATACCGATCAGTTCTGTAATCCGATGGTAATGTGGGGCCGCTACCGCAAAGGCTGGTTGAGGATGACCTTACCCATTTCCTTTCAATTCCATCATGTACAGATGGACGGCGGACAGGCCGCCCGATTCTTGGAAGAACTTCAAAAGGCAATCAATACAATATGTGATGGAAACAGAAAGAATAACCTTGCGGCCCTGGCGTGACAGCGATGTTGAAACTCTCTTCAAGTATGCCTCCGACCCTGAAATCGGGCCACGGGCAGGATGGCCGCCCCATCAGAGTGCTAATGGAATTGTAAACTATTAATCGTAATGAGAATAAAATCGTATCTGCTCTGTCTTATTCTACTTGGCGTTGTCACCGGCACCAGCGGACAGACGTTCCCGCTACAACCCGTGCCGGCAGACAGTGTGAGTGTGGAAGGTTTTTTCTGGCATGACCAAATGAAATATGTTACCGACAAGTGGCCGCAACTCCAACCCAAAAGCATCGAGATCACAGCGAAGAACCTGAAGAAAATTCCCTCACTCACCAAACAATGGCAAAAACTCATGCTCAAAGCCTCACCCACGGGTATTGACAACGGAAACGTAAAAGCCACCTGCCGTTTCGTCGAGTTGTGTCTCCGGTTGGCGCAGCTAACTGGAGACAGCCGTTACACCTGTGCCGCCGAGCAAATGCTTGTCAATGCTTTGTGCCAGCAGAGTGACCCTTTGGCCGGGCGCACATTGCTCAATCTGCCAGAGAATATCTACGCCACGAGCGGCAATCATCTATTTGTGAATTTTCCCATACGCAGCAGTGCCCACATAACAACACCCGACCTCGACGTGAAACTGCGATGTGTCACAAGTTCACCGTGGTTCAACGACGAATACATTCTGTGGCTCAATTTCGGTGGAAAACAGCGTCACATGACGCTTCATCTGCGCCTGCCCTCATGGATGGACACTGAGGAACTGACAGCCTACCGTGTCGACCGCCTGCCAAAACTGAAGCAGGTAAAGACGGCCGACGGACTCATCCTTAGCCCACACGTAGAAAACGGTTTCCTGATAATTGAAAAAGAATGGTGCGATTCCGACTACGTGGGCATACAGATAAACACGCCCATCTACCGCATCAGCGACCCGGTGCGTCCTAGTTTTGTGGCATTCCAAAAAGGCAGTGTGCTTTACCGTCTGCTTAACTTGCCGGCCGGCATGAGCGTCCGCCCAAAAGACGCGGTGCACTCCGAATTTGATGCCGATCGTCACACCAACGTGCTCTCAGCACCTTACTATGATGCCAACGGAAACCAGACTGGCACCTTCATGGCAGAGCCTTATCTTTTCCACAGAGCAGACGGACCGGGAAACGTCTATGTACCGAAAGAACCCGTTCCGACACATAACTGACAAAATCGCACTTTTAGAGTATCCAAGTTGACTTCAAAATGTATTGGCACGCTTTTTGCTTACTTTTTGGTGCGTTCAACAAAGAACAAAGTAAAACATAAAAATAATACGTAATTATGAACATTCAACCATTAGCAGACAGAGTTCTGATTACTCCGGCTCCAGCCGAAGAAAAGACAGTGGGCGGCATCATCATTCCCGACACCGCCAAAGAGAAACCCCTTCAAGGCACCGTTGTGGCCGTAGGTGAAGGCAAGAAAGACGAACCCATGATTTTAAAGGCCGGCGACACCGTACTCTACGGTAAATATGCAGGCACTGAAATCGAATACGACGGCGAGAAATACCTCGTGATGCGTCAGAGCGACGTCGTAGCTATCCTTAAGTAATAATCCTTTTAAACACTAATCATCATGGCAAAAGAAATTAAATATAATGTAAATGCGCGCGAACTGCTTAAGTCCGGCGCCGACCAGTTGGCCAATGCAGTGAAAGTAACCCTCGGTCCGAAAGGCCGCAATGTGGTTATCGACAAAAAATTCGGTGCTCCGAAGATTACCAAGGACGGTGTGACCGTGGCCAAGGAAATTGAACTCGACAACGCATTCGAAAATGCCGGTGCCCAGCTTCTCAAGAGCGTGGCCAGCAAGACAGGTGACGATGCCGGCGACGGCACCACTACCGCCACCGTTTTGGCCCAAAGCATCCTGGCTGAAGGCATGAAGAACGTAGCCGCCGGTGCCAACCCGCTCGACGTGAAGCGCGGCATCGACAAGGCCGTGGCCAAAGTTGTGGAAAACATCAAGAGTCAGGCTGAACAGGTAGGTGACGACTACAGCAAGATTGAACAGGTAGCCACCGTTTCCGCCAACAACGACCCTGAAATTGGAAAACTCATTGCCGACGGTATGCGCGCTGTAAGTGTCAGCGGTGTTATTACTATCGAAGACGGAAAGTCAAACGACACGAAATTAAAGACTGTAGAAGGTATGCAGTTCGACCGCGGTTATCTGTCTCCCTACTTTATCACCGACGGTGAGAAAATGGAGTGCGTCATGGAGAACCCGTACATCCTTATCTACGACAAGAAGATTAGCAACCTGAAGGACTTTCTCCCTATTCTTGAACCCGCCGTACAGAGCGGCCGTCCACTTCTCGTCATCGCTGAAGACGTGGACAGCGAAGCCCTCACGACATTAGTTGTCAACCGCCTGCGCACACAGTTGAAAATTTGCGCCGTCAAAGCTCCCGGCTTCGGCGACCGTCGCAAGGCTATGCTCGAAGACATCGCCATCCTGACCGGCGGCGTAGTCATCAGTGAAGATAAGGGTCTGAAACTCGAACAGGCTACTATCGACATGCTGGGCAGTGCCGAGAAGGTTACTGTAAACAAGGACAACACCACCATCGTCAATGGCGCCGGTGACCCACAGGCCATCAAGGAGCGTGTCATTCAGATAAAGAACGAGATTGCCAACACCACGTCTTCCTACGACAAGGAGAAACTGCAGGAACGTCTGGCCAAACTGAGCGGCGGCGTATGCGTGCTCGAAGTGGGCGCCAGCAGTGAAACCGAGCAGAAGGAAAAGAAAGACCGTTGCGACGATGCTCTCTGCGCCACCCGCGCAGCCATTGAAGAAGGCATTGTCACAGGTGGCGGCGTAGCTTACATCCGTGCACAGAAGGCTCTCGAAGGTCTCAAGGGCGAAAACGACGACGAGACCACCGGTATCGCCATCATCCGCCGTGCCATTGAGGAACCGCTCCGTCAGATTTGCTTCAACGCCGGTCTGGAAGGTGCTGTCATCGTCAACAAGGTACGCGAAGCCAAGGGTAACGAAGGTTTCAACGCCAAGACCGAAACATTCGAAGACCTGAAGGCTGCCGGTGTGCTCGATCCGGCCAAGGTGGCCCGCGTGGCTTTGGAGAATGCCGCCAGTGTGGC
>CAMZHB010000002.1 GCA_947306605.1 uncultured Prevotellaceae bacterium
GAGAAAACTACGTGTATTGGGCCGACTTGGACGTAACGTTGGCCGCGTTTGCCTGGATTGCCGAGGAAGCCGGTGACGGTTGGGCTTTCAAGAATGTGTTGAACGAAAAGTATATCGGAAACGGTGAAGGAGGCGATTGCGATGTGGTCTTCTCTGACACCCCCGTCGGTTATGTTCTGGACGACGCGTCACAGATTGAAGGCGTTGATCCCGAAACTCTGACCGGAAAGTTCTTGATGACCAACAGTGCTAACGAAGGCTTGCCAATTATGGTGCAGGGCTTTGGCCGTAGCGACCGTCCCGACAATGCCTTGGCCAAGCAGAAGGCCGGTTTGGACAGTTACGACGAAGAGGCTGTCACGAACGGTTATCCCGGTCGCTGGCTGGTTTATGAATTGACAGAGGAAATGAAAAAAGCTCTTAAGACGGGTAATGACGATGACGACGACACGAAGACCGGTCTCGAGGATTTGACTCAGGTAATGTATCCCGGTGATGTGAAAGACGGCAAGTTCTACTATATCGTGAGCGACCGCAAGAAGTTTGCCGGCAACGCAACTGGCAAGCCCAAGGCCATGGCTACGCAACAGGACGGTTTCACGGTAAAGTGGGGCGACAAGTATGTGTATTGGGGTGACCTGGACGTAGAATCGGACGGCTTCGTATGGAAAGCAGAACAAGCCGGCGACCAGTGGGCTTTCCTCAATATGGAGAACGGCAAATATCTGGGAAAGATGAATACGGCCGGCGGTGAGTCGGACATTATTTTTTCAAACACTCCCGTGGGACATACGTTGACCGATCTGAACGAGGGCGAGGGACGCTTCTCTATTACAAACAGTGAGTCGGAGTATTCCATGCATGTGCAGGGCTACCTGCGCAGTGACCGCCCCGACAACTCGCTGTGCAAGCAAAGTGTGGGCAATGACGACTATTCCAGCGATGCCGCAACGGAAGGTTACCCCGGCCGTTGGAAGTTATATGAGGTGAGCTACAACGAGGACACTTCGTTTAAAGAAGGCTATTACTACATTGTGAACACATACGCGAAGTTTGAGCAACCGGAAGCTTGGATGCAGTCGCAGTTGGACGCCCGCTGTGCGACAACTCCGGGAGCAGAACTGGCATGGAACGTGCTCGACGAGAAAGATCCGCGCTTCATTTTCAAAGTAACTCAGACGGAGAATGGCGTTATTATTCAGAACTACGTGAGCGGCCAATACGTGGGCGGTCTGACGGATGACGTGGTAGTGATGACTGCCGAGCCAACCGTGGAACAGACGCTGGAGGCCGTGGAAGGCGCGGAGACTGAAGGTACATATTATATCTTTAACTCCACGTTGGGCGAAAACCGCATGTATCCCGACAGCCACCAGTATGGTGCCAACACCTGTGGCCTAGTTGGCGGCAACCAGTGGTGGTCTCTCGAAGAAAACGCTGCTGCCAAGTGGCAGTTCCAACGTGTTTCGAACAGCGAAGTCGAAGGTATTTCGTCCGAAAAACTGGCTTTGGCCAAATTGGTGACTGAGACGAACAATCCCGAGTACTTCGCTTACGAGGCTTTGAACGAAGAGCAGACGGCGAACCTGAAGGCTGCCTATGCTGCCGCCGAGGCCGGCGTGGGACAGACCATGGAAAGCATCTTCTACAACAAATTGGCCGAAGACCTGAAGGCTGCTTTGAAAGGTGAATATAACCCTGATGACGATACGTACGACAAGCATCATTACGACACCGTCCGCGTGGTAAGTTACAATGTGCGTCACTGTGCCGGCATGGACGGAAAACTGAGTCCCGAGCGTACGGCCAAGGTTATCTCTGGCCTTCGCCCGACGGTAGTGGCACTGCAGGAACTGGATAGCGTGACGACCCGTTCGAACGGTATTGACGAGCTGAAGAAGTTGGCAGAGGAAACCGGCATGTACGGTGTGTTCTGCAAGTCGATAGATTATGCCGGCGGTGGCTATGGCAACGGTGTTCTGACGAGCGAAATGCCGAAGAGCATCCGTCGTGTGAACCTGACGTCGGACGGTGAAAGACGCACGCTAGTGCTGGTGGAGCTTAAGGACTATGTGTTCGGCAGTCTCCACGTGGGTCTGAGCGCTGCGGCCCGCCGCGGTAGCGGAAGCATCATTCTGAAGGCCGCCAAGGACTACGTCCACGAGTGTGGCAAGCCGGTCATCATTGCCGGTGACTTCAACGATGACGGTACGGATTCAGAGATGCAGGGTGCCCGCGGGGTGTTGTGCCAGTATTTGGAGCGTTATTTCACGTTCCATTCCGACCGCACGACGCCGACGTGGGGTGCAGGCACTTTTATCATTGACCATATTATCAGTTACACCGCACAAGGTGGTGTGGAAACGCTGTCGTATGAGGTAATCAACGACAAGGTGACGTCCGACCACCTGCCCATCGTGGGTGAACTGCGTGTGGGCTATGCTCCAGAAGGCATTAAGTCGGCCGTGAACGGGAAGAAGTCGAACGGACTGGTTTACAACTTGGGAGGACAAGTGGTAAGCAGCGAAAATAACGTGACCGAATTGCCCGACGGCATTTATATTGTCGACGGCCATAAGCGTAGCATCAGATAATTCAGAGAGAGTAGAGGAAAAGAAGTTTTTTCTTTTTGTCATACGGACGTATTTAGGCCCGGAACCGAAGTTCCGGGCCTTTTTGTTCGTGTTTTAGAATGAAGATTCCTTTTCCGACAAATCTGAGTCCGGTGTGGAAAAACCGAAGTGGGACGTTGAACGGACGAAGTGGGACATTGGGCAAACGAAGCGGGACGTTGTTTTCCAAAACTGTGCTTTCGTTCCATCGGAACATGCCTTGTACCGTCTGTCGTGGTTTCGGAACGCGGCCAAATGGAGAAAAACGTGCGGAAAGATTGGCCGTGTGGAAAGTTTCTGCTAATTTTGTGTCTTAAATTGGATAATTATAGCTTTTTGGGCCGTGTCGGTCTGGCAGACCACATTTGCCCGGAACAACAAACGAATCATGTTTAGCATAAATACAAAGATAATGACGCCGTACTTCAGCCACCGTTACGAAACGACAGCGGTGGCGTTGGCTCAGGCTGCCGAGATGCAGCGCACGTTGTTGGATCGCCTCATAACGTCGGCGGCCGACACGGAATGGGGCCACCGGTACGGTTACGACACGATGCGCGGTTACAAGGACTTTGCCGTTCGCGTACCTTTGAGCAATTACGAAGATCTGAAGGGATACATCGACCGTATGCGCCACGGTGAAAGTGACGTGTTGTGGCCCGGCCGCGTCAAGTTCTACGCCAAATCGAGCGGTACGACCAACGACAAGTCAAAATACCTGCCCGTGAGTCGTGAGGCATTGGAGGACACTCATTACAACGGCGGCCGTGACAGCGTGGCCTACTACTTGCATCATCATCCCGAAAGCCATATCTTCGGCGGACGGGCCCTCATATTGGGCGGAAGCCACGAGCAGAATTACAACGTGAAGGAAAGTTTGGTGGGAGACCTCAGTGCCATTCTCATAGAAAACATCAATCCGCTGGCCAATCTGGTACGTATCCCGAGCAAGCGTGTGGCTCTGATTCCGAACTTCGAGGAGAAACGCGAACTTATTGCCCGGCGGGCCTTGAGGGAGAATGTAACCAATATCAGCGGTGTCCCGTCGTGGATGCTCAGCGTGCTGAGCCTCATCTTGGACCTCTCGGGCAAGAAGACCATCAGCGACGTGTGGCCGAATCTGGAAGTGTTCTTCCACGGCGGTGTGGCATTCACACCGTACCGCAAGACCTATAAGGAACTGATTCCTTCGGAACAAATGAATTACATGGAAACCTACAACGCCAGCGAGGGCTTCTTCGGACTGCAGACCGACCCGACAACCACGGCCATGCAACTGATGACGAACTATGGCATCTTCTATGAGTTCGTGCCTCTGGAGCAATTGGGCCGCCCCGATGCCGAAATCGTGCCGCTTTGGGATGTGGAAACGGGACGTAACTACGCCATGGTGATTACCACAAGCAGCGGTCTGTGGCGTTACCTTATCGGTGACACCGTGAAATTTGACAGTGTGAATCCTTATTTCTTCCACATCAGTGGTCGGACCAAAAGTTTCATCAATGCCTTCGGCGAAGAACTGATGGTGGACAACGCCGAGCAAGGCTTGGCCAAGGCTTGCACGGAGACAGGTGCCGTGGTGGCAGAATATACCGCGGCTCCAATCTTCATGGATGCCGAAGGCAAGTGCCGTCACCAGTGGATCATAGAGTTCCGTGAACAACCCGACAGTGTGGAACACTTTGCCGAGGTGCTCGACAAGTCATTGCAACGCATAAATTCGGACTACGAGGCCAAACGTTCCAACGACATCACCCTGCAACGTCTGGAACTCATCGACGCCCCGAAGGGATTGTTTGACGAATGGTTGAAACGCAAGGGAAAACTGGGCGGCCAGCACAAGGTGCCCCGCTTGTGTAACGACCGTAAAATTATAGAAGAGGTGTTGGCAATTATGCCGGAATCATAAAACGAAATCTCCAGTGAAAGCATTGAAATTTTTGTTTTCTCTGTTCATTGGCATGTGGCTTTGGTCGTGTGCCAGCCCCGGTACTCCCGATGGAGGGCCTTACGACGAGGAACCGCCGCATGTAGTGGGCTCTTCGCCGGTAATGGGCGCTTTGGGCGTAAAGCAGAAAAAGGTGGAGATATATTTCAATGAATTCATTCAACTCGACAATCCGAACGAGAAGGTGGTAATCAGTCCGCCGCAAATCAACCAACCCGAAATCTCAACGCAAGGAAAACGCATCAAAATCCAGTTGCTCGACACGCTGAAGGAGAATACAACGTATACGGTGGACTTCAGCGATGCCATCATCGACAATAACGAGAGTAATCCCATGGGTAACTATACTTTCGTTTTCTCCACGGGCGAAACCATTGATACGATGGAAATAGCCGGCTATGTGCTCAATGCTCAGAATTTGGAGCCGGTGAAGGGCATTTTGGTCGGTCTGCACGGTAATCTTGAGGATTCTGCGTTTGTGTCGTTGCCTTTGGAACGCGTGGCGCGCACCAATGGTAGCGGACATTTTGTGATTAAGGGCGTGCGCCCCGGAACTTATCGGGCCTATGCTCTGCAGGAAGCCGACGGTTCATTCACGTTTAACCAAAAGAGCGAAATGTTGGCTTTCCTGCCCGACAGTTTCACAACAGGCAGTTTTATCGACGTGCGTCCCGACACCGTGTGGCACGATTACGCCAGAACACGAATTGACAGTATTCGTGCGGTTCACTTCTCTCATTTCACGCCTGACGACGTGGTGCTCCTGGCATTCCTTGAAGAAGGGCAGGAACGCCATCTGCTGAAAACCACCCGTGAAGTGCCGGAGCATTTTGAGGTTTTCTTTACGGCTCCGGATTCTGTTGTGCCGCGCATAGAAGGACTTAATTTTGATGCCGACGGTGCATTTCTTTTCAGCCGCACGAAGGGTAATGATACGTTACAGTATTGGGTTCGTGACACCACGTTGGCTTATCAGGACACGCTCCATATGGTTTACCACTATATGGACACCGACACGACAGGTGTGTTGCGCGAGAAAGCTGATACTCTGAGGCTCGTTCCCAGAATTACGCATGAAAAACAGAAAAAGTGGCATGCCGAAGAGGTGGCCAAGTGGCAGAAAGCTCAGGACAAGTTGCGCAAGCGGGGTCTGCCTTACGAAACCGAATTTCCCTCAACGCCGCTTGTGGTACGCTTCAAGTCTACCGGCACACTGGCTCCCGATGAGAATGTGGATATAGAAGTGCCGCAGCCGTTGGCGTTTGTTGATACGTCAAAGATACATCTGATGCTTCGGCAGGACAGTGTTTACGTACCGGCTTATTATGAATTGGAGCGTTCGGAACTGTCGCTTCTGCAGTATACGCTCTATGCCGAATGGCGCCCGCAGCAGGATTATGAACTCGTGATTGATTCAGCCGCTTTCGTAGGCATCTACGGCCAGGTGTCCAAAGCGATGAAGACGAGATTCAATGTGCCCAGTCTGGACCGTTATTCCTCACTTTTCCTCAACCTCAAAGGTGCGGGAGATTCGTTGGCTGTGGTCCAGTTGCTCAATGGCGACAAACCGGTAAGTTCTGTCCGGAGTAAAAAGGGCCGTGCCGAGTTCTATTTTGTGAAGCCGGGCAATTATTATCTCCGTCTGTTCCTCGACCGCAACGGTAACGGCGAGTGGGACACAGGCGAGTATGCCGCAGGCCGTCAGGCTGAGGAAACGTATTATTATCCTGGGAAAATAGAATTGCGTGCCATGTGGGACGTGGAGCAGGAGTGGGACATACACGCGGTTCCCCGCTATCGTCAGAAACCGCTCGAGATTACCAAACAAAAACCTGATAAAGGACGCACTATAAAGAACCGCAATGCGGAGCGAGAGAAGAATAAACGTTAGTTTTGAAACCCAAAAACCAAGAAAACAATGAGAAACTGGCTAATAATCCTGTTTTGCACCCTGACATGGAGTGCCATGGCCCAACCGTTCACCAATACGGCTTTCAAGAGCGGTGAGACTCTTCAGTATGACCTCTATTACAACTGGAAATTTGTTTGGGTAAAGGCCGGTAGTGCTTCCATGAGCATTTCCTCAACGCAGTGGCACGGCCAGCCGGCTTACCGTACACGTTTGCTTACCCGAGGCTCCGATAAGGCCGACCGTTTCTTTGTGTTGCGCGACACGCTCACCAGCATCGTGACCCAAGGCGATATGTTGCCGCGCTACTATTCCAAGACTGACATGGAAGGCGATAAATACCGTCAGCGCGACGTGTGGTTCACCTATAAAGACGGTGTGACCTCGGCCCGTCAGCGCTACATCAATCCTCATGGCATGGTGAAGTGGCAGACGGAGACCGACAAAGACGTCATCTTCGACATGCTCAGCATCATGTTGCGGGCCCGTTCGTGGGACGCTTCTACGTTCAAACCCGGCCAGAAGATACAGTTCATGATGACCGACGGTGACGGCAAGAGTATGCAGACACTGGTTTTCCGCGAGCGCAAAACGTTGAAGATGAAAAACAGTGCTGCCTCTTACCGATGCCTCGTCCTGTCGTTTGTGGAGTACGAAGGCAAGAAGGAACGGGAAGTGGTTACGTTCTATGTCACTGACGACCAGAACCACGTTCCCGTCCGGCTCGACCTCAACCTCAATTTCGGTACGGCCAAAGCTTATCTCTCGGGTTACAAAGGTCTGCGCAACCCCATGGCGGCAAAGAAATAGACGGGCATGAAACGGAAGCGCATATAGGTTTTCCTATATGCGCTTCCGTTTTTCCGAAGTGGGACTTAAAAAATTAGAAACGGCGCCTCGAATTTTTGAGACGCCGTTTCTATATCTCTGTGGGTTCACTTGATTTCCCACGTGTCGTTGGTTTCAAGCAGCTCGGCAAAGTTATGGTAGGGCTTCTTGTGGGCAATCTGGTCGATTTGCTCGGCCACGGCTTCGTCGTAGGTGGGGGCTTCCACGTCGCGGATGACACCGAGTGCGATGGGGAAGTCGGGACCTTCCATGAGGGCGAGCTTCAGTTGCAGGGTATTGTCCTGGCAGTGGGCGTCGTGCACGAGGATGTCCTTCTCCGTGATACCGTTCTCGCCAATCTTCACCACTTTGAGACCGAAGCCTTCCTGCACGAGTCCGAACTCGTTGTTCTCACCGAAGACGAGCGGCTTGCCGTGCTCCACATAAATGGCGTGCTTGGCCCGTTCGGGCTTGCTGTAAACGCTGTCGTGGGTACCATTGTTGAAGATGACACAGTTCTGCAGGATTTCGCACACGGCCGTACCCTTGTGGGCGTGGGCAGCCTTGAGGATGTCAATGCAGCCCTGGGCGTCGGTGGCCACGGCACGGGCGAAGAAGCGTCCGCGGGCGCCGAAGCAGAGTTCAGCGGGGCGGAAGGGGTCTTCCACGGTGCCGTAAGGGCTCGACTTGCTCACGAATCCGCGCGGCGAAGTGGGGGAATACTGTCCCTTTGTAAGGCCGTAGATGCGGTTGTTGAGCAGGACGATGTTGATGTCGATGTTGCGCCGGTTGGCATGGATGAAATGATTTCCGCCGATGGCCAGACCGTCGCCGTCACCGCTGATTTGCCATACGCTGAGGTGGGGGTTGGCCACCTTGCAGCCGGTGGCGATGGCAGCCGCACGGCCGTGGATGGTATTCATGCCGTAAGTGGCCATGTAGTGAGGCAGACGTGAGGAACAGCCGATGCCGCTGATGACAGCGGTGTCGTGAGGTTCCACGCCGATTTCGGCCAAAGCCTTGTGGAAGGCGCCGAGGAAGAAGTGGTCGCCGCAGCCCGGGCACCAGCGGGGCTGGCCTTTCTTATAGTCTTGTGCTGTATGTTCTGCCATGGTCTTATGCGTTTAGGAGGTTTTGGAAAGCGGTTACCAGTTCGTTGACTACAAACGGCTGGCCCTTGACTTGGTTGAATTGTTGGGGAACGAAGCCGTCCACCTTCATGCGCAGGAAGGCGGCCAGTTGGCCCATGTTCTGTTCGGCCACGACCACTTTGGGGTATTTCTTCAACACCTCAGCCGTGTTCTTGGGCAGCGGATTGATGTATTTGAAGTGGGCGTGAGCCACCTTGTAGCCTTGCTGGCGCAGGGTCTGCATAGCCTCGCGCAGATGGCCGAAGGTACCGCCGAAGCCCACGATGAGCAGATCGGCGTCGTTCACGTCGCCAGCCACGTGCAGGTCGGGCACGGGAATCTTATCCACTTTCTGCTGGCGCAGGCGGGTCATCAGGTCATGGTTCTCCGGATCGGTGGAAATGGCACCGGTCAGGTTGTCCTTCTCCAGACCGCCGAGTATGTGAGTAAAGCCTTCGCGTCCGGGAATGGCCCAGTAGCGGGAGCCTTCGGCATTACGCTGATAGGGTGTCCATGTGCCGCGCAGTTCTTCGGGCACGTAAGGCGGACGGATAGCGGGATATTCGTTGAGGTCGGGCAGACGGAAAGCACCGCTGCCGTTGGCCACGAAAGCGTCGGTGAGCAGCACGACGGGCGTCATGTGTTCCAAAGCCATTTTCGAAGCCTCGTAAGCGGCGTCGAAGCAGTCGGTAGGCGATGTGGCGGCGAGTACGGGCATGGGGCTTTCGCCGTTGCGGCCGAAGAGCACTTGCAGCAGGTCGGTCTGTTCGCTTTTGGTGGGCAGGCCGGTGGCGGGGCCGCCGCGTTGCACGTCGAGTACCACGAGTGGCAGCTCCATGATGACGGCCAGGTTCATGGCTTCGCTCTTGAGACAGATGCCGGGACCGGATGTGGAGGTCACGGCGAGGGCGCCGGCGAAGGCGGCGCCGACGGAGGAGGCGCAGCCGGCGATTTCGTCTTCACACTGCACGGTGGTCACGCCGAGTGACTTGTGCTTGGCCAGTTCGTGGAGCACGTCGGTGGCCGGTGTGATGGGGTAGGAGCCCAGATAGAGTTTCAGTCCGGCTTTTTCGGCGGCGGCGATGAAACCGTAAGCCGTGGCCTTGTTGCCGGTGATGTCCATGTAGCGGCCGCTCTGTTTGTTGTGTGCGTCGATATAGTAGACGTTGGCGGCGCTGCTGTGGGTGTTGTGTCCGAAGTCGTAGCCGGCTTGGATGACGCGGATGTTGGCTTCGGCTATTTCGGGCTTCTTGGCGAATTTTTCGTGCAAGAAGTTGAAAGCAATCTGTATGTCGCGGCTGTAGAGCCAGCACACGAGGCCGAGGGCGAACATGTTGCGGCACTTGAGCATGGATTTCACGTCCATGCCGGTGTCTGCCAGGCAGTCCTTGACCATCTGTGTCATGTGGCAGATGATGACGCGGTCGTGGTCGATGCCCATTTCGCCCAGCGGGTCGTCGGTTTTGAACTCGGCCTTTTCGAGGTCTTTGGCCTGGAAAGCGTCGGCATCGATGATGATGGTTGCATTGGGTTTGGCCTGCTTGTACTGCGTCTTGAGGGCTGCGGCGTTCATGGCCACGAGCACGTCGCATTGGTCGCCAGGCGTGTAGCTCTGGTCGGCGCTAACGTGTACTTTGAAGCCCGACACGCCGGTGAGCGAGCCTTGCGGGGCGCGGATGTCGGCCGGATAGTTGGGGAACGTGCTGATGCTGTTGCCCAGGGTGGCGCTGACGGTGGAGAAGATGTTACCTGCCAGCTGCATGCCGTCGCCGGAGTCACCGGAGAAGAGCACGACGACGTCGTCAATATGCTTTACGCTTACGTCTTCTTTCATAGCATGTTTTTATATGAGGTTTCGTTTAAACGATTAAGGCCGAACTGCTACAGTCCGACCTTTTGTTACTGATTTCTGAGAATACAATCCGTTTGTAGTTAACCCAGCTTGTTGATGTGGTGCATCAAGCCCGAAGTCAGGTTGGCAGCCTTGTTCTTGTGGATGATATTGGTCTTGGCCAACTTGTCCAACATTTTCTGAACTTTGGGAAGCAGTTCCAGTGCGGCAGCCTTGTCTTCGGTGGCACGCAACTTGCGTACGGCGTTACGCATGGTTTTTGCATAATACCGGTTGTGGAGCGTGCGCGTCTTGGTCTGACGGATTCTCTTTAAACACGATTTGTGATGTGCCATTTCTTTATCTATGATTTTTAATGTGTAGCCCGTAGGAGAGTCGAACTCCTCTTTAGAGAATGAAAATCTCTCGTCCTAGCCGATAGACGAACGGGCCAGCCGCATGGGGTTTCAGACCCCTCACAGAGCTTGGCTCTGTTTTTGCGGTGCAAAGTTACCCCTTTAATTTGAATGCCGCAAGTTTTTCACAGATATTTTTTTGTTATTTCCGCCTTTTCTTCCGGATTTCTCTCTGCGGACTTTCTGATACGCGAAGAACGGGCAAATTGGAATTATAATTACCAAAAATCTTGGCATTTTCCCTGCAGGGCCGGACTTCGGGGCTCAAAAGTGGGACTTCGGGCCGCAAAGGCGGCGTCTCAACGTTTTGAAACGCCGCTTCTGCTTTCACAGTGTTTTTATTACGGCTTCGTGATGCCTGCGGTATTATCCATTATTCATTCCCACACATTTTTCATCGTTCATTTTTAATTATTCATTTTAAATTGTTCATTGAATCTTTGTACCTTTGCACCCATATATAATTAAGGTATAAACACGGTGCTGACCAAATCGCAGGCGGTGGTGTTGCGCACCATCAAGTATAACGACACGTCAAACGTGGCCGTGCTCTTCACGGCGGCGGAGGGAGCGGTGTCGTTCTTGGTGCGCATACCCAAAACACAGCGGGCCGGGGTGAAGAGCAAGTTGTTCCAACCCCTGACGTTGCTCGACATCGAGTGGGACCATCAGCCCAAACGCGCGTTGCAGCGCTTGCGCAACTGCCGCTGCGACCGTCCCTATGCCACCTTGCCCTACGAACCGGCCAAGGCGGCGGTGGGGCTCTTCCTGAGTGAATTCCTCTACTATGCTCTGCGCCAGGAACGTAACGGCGAACCGCTTCACGACTACATCGCCCGTTCCCTCCAATGGCTCGACCTGCAACGCGGGGGCTATGCCAATTTCCATCTGGTGTTTGTCATCCGTCTGTCGCACTTCCTGGGACTCTGGCCCAACGTGGGACGGCGCGCGGTGCCCGGACAATGTTTCGACATGCTGGCCAGTTGCTACAGCGCCACGCTGCCGGAACACGACGGGGTGCTCACGGGTGCCGAGGCTGCCCTCGTGCCGTCTCTGCTGCGCATGAACTACGAAACGATGCACCGCTTCCGCTTCGGGCGCGGCGAACGCCAGCGTGTGCTTGACGTGGTGAACACCTACTACCGTCTTCACGTGCCCGGCTTCCCCTGGCTCAAGTCGCTGGCCGTGCTCAAGGAAGTGTTCGACTGATTCAAATTCAGACCATATAAACAAGGAGGCCCGCAGGCATCAGTGCCTGCGGGCCTCGCTATATGTGGGATATTAAAATCCTTGGGATTTACTTCACGGCAATCTTCTTCTTGCCAACAATGTAGATACCCTTGTTGAGGTTCTTCGTGTCGGTGCCGAGGAACTTGCCGTCGAGGCTGTAAACCTTGTTGTCCGTGCCGTTAACGGTGGTAACCTTCACGTTCTTCACAGCGTCGAGGCTGCCCTGGAATTCAACCACGAGGTCGATGTCGCCTTCTGCAGTCGTAATCTGCATCGGGTCAATGTAACCGGTCATGCGGCCGAGAGTAATCTTGGCAGCGGTCGTTACCTTGGGCTGTGCACCACTGAGGTAACCGTAGCCGGCCTTTTCGATGGATTTGCTAGGAATAATACCTACCAGACCGTTGGCCGAAGTGGCAGCGCAGGCACCTTCAACGATATCGTCGTAAGCTTCGGGGAATACGACGGTGATGGGCTTCTGAGTTACATTCTCAGAATCGTAAGCTTCGGGATTACCGGTAACGATAATCATGGGTTCACCAGCGGCAAAGGCATCCTTCTTCATCAGGTTCAACTTCGTGATGTTGCCTTCAGCGTCGGGTTCTTCAATGCTGTGGATACCGTAGGTCTGAACGTTTTCGTTGAGTTCGCTGATAGCGGCTTCGCCACCAAGAACTGCGAACGGCAGAGTCAGAACGCGCATGTAGTTGTCATTGATGTAGAATGTCAGAGCGTCAACATCAACGGGAACGAACGTGAACAGTTCGCGGTTGTCCTCACGAACGTTGTGGTACATGGTCATGTCGCCTGTTGCGTTGTAAAGCTCAAGACGACGAACCGTGGTCGAACCTTCGTAGTGTGCTTCGATGAAGTAGCCGCCGTTGCCTACGTAGGCAATGTTGTGTCTCTGGAGCGTGTCGCGGGCACCGGCATAGTTCCAAGCGTCGGGATTACCGTTCCAGATGCAGTTTCCGTTAAGCATGTTACGGATGCTGGTGGTTCCGTCACCGTTGTCTTCAAGACGCCACATGAAGGCCGGGTTGTTCATTTCGACAAACGAACCGTCGACGTCGCCACCATACTTGGGACTTCCATCCATGTAAACGAAGCGTTCGTCGGCCCAACCGTTAGTAGCCAGAGGCTTGATGTAATACCACTTGCCAAATTCAGGATTGTTGACGCGTTCGTTCTTGAACTTGTCAATGGCGTTCTGCAGAGTTACCAGAGCGGCTTCGATGTTCACCTTGGCGGGTTTGTCAAGCTGAGCCTGCTCAACGGCAGCCTGGATTTCAGTCTTGTAAGCTTCCAAGTCTGCGTCAGACTTCACGCAACCGATTTCGTCACCGATGATGGCGTTTTCAGTCAGAGTCTGAGCGTCACGGAGCAGGTTGTTGAACGGACGCGGGTCACCTACGAGGTCGGTAACGGCCTTGATGGCGGCGCGCATTTCGTCAATATCCTTCTGAGTTGAAGCCTTGTTGGCGATGATTTCGTATTTCTCCTGAGCTACGGCCAGTACATTGTCGGCAGCTTCCTTCATACCTTCGATGTAGTAGTACTGTGAATTGTCACGGCTGATGGTGTAAGGATAGAGCTGGAATGCGCTGAGGTTGTAGTAGGGCAGACCGGTTCCGGAGTATACACGGCCGGCAGCTTCGTCGGTGGTGTGGATAACAACCATGCGGAAGTACTTGTACTCGGCACCGAGGTCGATACCGTCGGAGAAGTATTCAACACCAGATACGTTCTCTACGTCCATGATTACTTCGGTGACTTTTGTCCAGGAGTTGTTGTCTGAGTAAGCGTCGTTACCGAGCTCGTCGTCGTTGGTGGCGTAGATTTCCACGTCGTTGGGCGTGTCGTGGTTGGAGTTGGTGTCACGGGCACGCATGTACATCACGATCTTCTGCTGCGGCGTTTTGAACTTCACCTGCAGGTTGTGATAGGTACCCGGGTCGTACGTGGAGCTGTAAGCTGTGTGCAGAAAAGTGGCGTCGTCGTTGTCGATGAGGGCGGGCAGACCTTGTCCGTCGCCATCATGAACGGCGTTACACAGGAGCTGGTCAACGTCGGTGATGAGTGCTTCGTCAAGATTGTAACCGAAGGTGAAGCACTTGTTGTAAACGAACTGTGCGGAGTCGGCCACGGTCTTGAGTTCAGCGTCGAGTCTTGTCTGGTAGTACTTCTGGGTGGCAGCTGCGAGTTCTTCATCCGAGCAGGGTTCGAGATACCATGAGTCGCGAACTTCGGATTTACCGCCCCATGCCACGATGTCACCGCTGACACCGGCACCGCTGCTGTGGCTTTCGGGATGGAAACCGTTTGCCAATTTGGTGGTGTAGATGTAGAACAAGTTTTCACCAAGGGCGTCAATAATCATTTCGGCGTCGGTCGAGCCAACCATAGGAATGTCCTTACTGGTGCTTGTCTGATAACCTACGTATGACGTGGCGGCAAAGTCTTCAACCACGGTCTGGATGTCGAAGTTTCCGTTGTCGAGACGCGTGAACTTGAAGATTTGCGTCAGGTCGGTCTTGTCGAGAGTCTTCCAGCGCAGTTTGTCGGCGGTGGCATACCATGCCTTCTGCACGCCCTGGGTGTCGAAGAAGTCGGGGGAGCCGTTGATTACGAAGTACAGGCCGCCGGGCAGACGGATGGTGCCTTCCTTACAAGCCTGGAGTGCATTGAGCATGTCGCTGGCGAGCTTGTCGTACTCTTCGTCGCTGAGGCCGGGGCCGGCTTCGAGGGCTGCGAGGTAAGCGTCGTTCCAAGCGTTAACCAGTTCTACGGGAACCTGGCCGATTTGGTCACCGGCTTCAAATTCCGGGTTAACTTCGTTGATGCTGTCCAGAAGCACGCCGAGCAATTCGAACTTGTCGTCCTGGATGTGGGGAGGATAGAAGTTGATCTGCGACAGCGTGAAGAAGTGCTGGCCATAGGTGTCTTCCGAACGGCCGCTGGTGGTGTTGTTGACAACCATGCGGACATAGCGGTAGCCCTTCAGGTTGAGCTTGCCGGTGTAGAAACATACTGTCGAATTGGCCATATCGGGGAACAGGTCCTTGTAGGCCTGAATCTCTGTCCACGAACTGGTGGCGCTTTCAACGGATTTACCGATTGCCTCGTCGTTGGTGCCGTAGAGCACAAAGTCGTTCGGGCAGTCGTTGTAGGTCGTCGAGTTGTTCTGACGGCCGGAGAAATGGAACACCACGTCTTCTTCGTGCGATTCGGTCAGGTCGAACTGCAAGAAGTGCTTGGCGTTAGGATAGAGACCGCCATCACTCTCCCCATAGGAGGAGTGGAACCATGTGCTGGTCTCGTGGTCAATGAGGGCGTCATAGCCATCGCCGTCGCCGATATAGACGCAGTTTGAGCTGATTTGGTCGACACTGGTAAGGAAACCTTCTTCCTCATCAAACGTCAGAACCGGGTCTAACACGTTGACGGTCTTCTTTACGGTGCTCGCGCCGTTGGCCGAAATCATCAGGCCGACGAACATCAACAGAAAAAGTAAAGCTTTTTTCATAATGTGATCAATTTAGATGTTATACGCGGCAAAGATAATAACTTTTTTTGATTGGAGCCTCAAAACGGGCGAAGAAAATAACTTAAATAATCAAAAAAACGCAAGTTTTTGCCGTTTGACCCTATAATATATATAAGGTATAGTGAAATGGGACCCGTTTTTGAACATTTTGGAAGGTGTGTCGTGACGTCGGTTCGCAGAAGCGGCGTTTCGAAAATTTGAAATGGGATTTCAAAACTTACAAACGGCGTCTCAAAATTTTGAGACGCCGTTTCTGTCAGACGGAGTGTGTTTTCATCCCCTGAAACGCGAACGGGGGAGGTGCCTCGTGCAGGCATCTCCCCCGTGGGTTGGCAGAGGTGTGACCTCTGTCGCTTTCTGTTATTGTGTCACGGCCAGTTTGACGCCGTTGGCCACGTAGATGCCTACGGGCATCGGGATGAGGCGGTTGCCGCTGACGTATTCGTTGAGCACGCAGCGTCCCTGGAGGTCGTAGACTTTCAGTTCAATCATGTCGTCGGTGACGACACGGATGCCTCCGCGCTCGGCCGAGATGGGTGCCTTGACTCCGCGCTTGACAGCGTCGGCGATGCCAGCGATGCCGTCGGCCTCGATGGTGTTGACGGCTTTCTGCTCAAGCTTGAAGGCGCTGATGTCGAGCTCTGCGGCGCCTGTGAGGTTGTAGAGCACGCCGAGGGATACTTCGGTGTCTTCGGTCAGCATGAATTCAATCGTGGGATTGTAGGTCTTGCTGCTGGCGTCGTAGAGGGAAACGCTGGCGAGGCACTGGTCGATGTTTTCGAGGTCGGGCAGACCTTCACCGATGTTCACTGCCAGGTAGCAGTTGTTGGTGGCGCCGGAGCTTGTGGTGTTGACGGTGAGGCAGTAGATGCCGGCGGGCAGTGTGACGGTCTGGTAGAGCTTGTGGTTGGTGAGGGTGTCGGAGAAGCTGTTGCTTCCCGTCATTACCATCAGATCGTAGCTCTTCCGTGAGTCGACGTAGGCCCCGGTGATGATGTTCTCGCCGGTTTGTACGGCGTTTTCGAGGACCCAAGTGGAGTTGTCGGTTCCCGTACGCAGTTGAAGGAATCGTGAGCTGCCGGTGTTGTTGACGGTCACGTTGTTGTACAGGAACGGTTTGCGGTAGTTGGTCAGGTAGGTTCTGGAAACGTCGGTGTTCTTGGCGGGCGTGTCGAAGTTGAGGGTGAATACGCCGGTGGAGAATCCCCAGGCGTCGCCGTCGGGTCCGAAACCGGTGCGTATGCCGTCACGCTTGCCGGAGGTGAGGTCGATGACGTTGCCGCTGCCCTGGTTGAAGTCGTAGTAGAGGACGAGTCCGTCGTTTTCGGCGGCTTCGATGTCTTCAATGGGCTGGTTGCAGTAGCGCTTGATGTCTGTGACAGACATGGCGCGGTTCCAAATGCGGAATTCATCGACGGCGGTGTTCATGCCAAAGCCCTTGATGGCGTTGATGGCGAACTTGGTGCCGGTGAAGTCGGCAGATGAATTGAGTGAGCCGCGGCTGATCTGTACACCGTCACGGAAGAAGGTCAGCAGGTTGTTGTAGAGCGTGATGGCGTAGTGGTGCCACTCGCTCTGGATGACGGAGTTGTTGGCCGTGTTGTAGGTGCTGGTGCCGTTCTTCACCACGAGACGTCCGTAGCTGTCGCTTCCGGTAGTGATGGGGCCGGCCTCGAAGAGGAAGGCATTCTCGAGCTTGGAGGGCTGCATCCACCACTCGATGGTGAGACCTTGCTTGTTGTCGTTGAGCGGAGCGTCGAAGGTGACGGCCTGCTCGCTGCCGGTGAAGAAGAGTCCGTTCTTGGAGTCGGCGTTGGCTACCATGAAGATGTCTTTTTCGGTAATCTGGTTGGAGCCGATGGCGTTGCTGGCAAGCATGGTGACATCGTAGTGACCCGGGGAAACGGTGGTGTAAGACGAGCTGCCGCCGCTGATGATGGTGTTCTCAACACCGTTGGTGAGGTTCAGCGCTACGCTGGTGGGCTCGTAACGGGTGAGGTTCTTGAAGTAAACTTTTTCGCCCTTGATGACGAAGTTGGGGTAAACGACGAACTTGGGACTTGGTGCTGCGGCCACTACGTGTACGGTCTTGGTGACGGCCTTCTTGCCGAATGAGCCGGTGGCGGTGAGGGTGACGTTGTAGTCGCCCGACTTGTTGTAAGTGGCACCGGCGTTGCTGGCATTGACAACGGGGACGTCGGCTCCCGGCAAGTTCCATGTGTACTTGCAGTTCACGGCCTGCGAGAGGTTGATGAAGCTGAAGTGGTCGCCAACATTCTGTACGTCGACGGGTATTTCGAAGTCAATCACCGGTTCGGGTGCATCGGTGATGGTAATCTGGCGCGTGGTGTCGACGGTCTCGCCGGTGGCGTCGGTTACGCTCATGGTCACGTCAAAGGTGCCCGTTTCGGGGAATACGAACTGGGGCTTCTGCGTGTTGAGGTTGTTGATGCCTGCGGCGGGAGCGTTCCAAGTCCACTTGACGGCGTTGATGGGCGAACTAACTCTTACGTCCACCGGCGTGCCGGCGTAGAACTGACTGCCGATGAATGTGAAGTATGACTTCTGCTTGCGGGAGAGAGGCGTCATAAAGCTGTTGTCGGTCTTAATCTGGGTGTTCTCCATGTCCAGAATGGTGGCGTGATGGCCGTGGGCATGGTCGCGAATCTTGGTGACACCGTCTTCCTCGATGAGGTCCATCTTTAAGTATGCCAGCAGGTCGCCCTGGCCGGAGGGATTGGCTATCTCCAAGTCTTTACCGTAGGTCAGGTCAGCAGCCGTGCGGGCTGAGCTCCAAATGCGCACTTCGTCGATTTCACCGTTGATGGGCGAACCGTTGCTGCCGAAGACGAAGTCACCCATGGCCGACAGTCCGCTGTAGCCTTTTGCATTGACGGTGGCTTTCTTCGAGCCGTTGATATAAAGCATCATGGTGCTGCCGTTGACCGTGATGGCGTAGTGCTGCCACTTGTTGAGATTGATCAGTCCGGTGCTGCCGTCGTAGCGGTCGCTGCTTGTTGTGTTCCAACCGAAACTGATGGCGTTGCCGCTTTTGGCGTGGAAGAGGAATTGTCCCCAACCCGGACCAATCTGTTGGTTGTAGTTTACGGAGGTGTAAGGCTTGAACCACCATTCGATGGTTGCGGCCTGCATGTCTTTTGTGAAAAGATTCGGAATCTTGAATCCGGCGTTTTTCAGTACGATGACGTCGTTGTTATCCTGTGTTTGCGAACCCTTGCTGGCGCGAACCATGTTCGATGCGTCGGAGTAGCAATAACCGCCGGTGCCTTGGTAAACGGCTTTGACGGAGTAGTCAGTGTCGTAAGCGTTGGTAACCGTGTAGCTGAGGGTGTTGACATCGGTGCTGTCGATGATACGGTTGTCGGCGTAGATGTAGTATTTCAGCAATTGGAGAGAGGAGCCTTGGGGCGCCTGCCATGAGAGGGTGTTGCCTTCCAATACCAAGTTGAAGGGCTTGCTGAGTTTTTCTCCTTGTACGA
>CAMZHB010000003.1 GCA_947306605.1 uncultured Prevotellaceae bacterium
GTAATGGACAACCCCGACAATATTCTGGCATCCGACAAGGGCATGTTGGTACAGGGCTACGGAGCCTCATCTGACTATCCTTGGGGACTCATCGAGCCTTCTACAAACGAATTCATCCAGAAAGGCAACGCCACGGCTTACACCGTTTACAACAACGTGGTTTACGCTGCCATGTCTGAAACAGACTGGAGCAATTGGCCCGAAACAAGCACAGTTACTTCGCTCTACACCTACGATCTGGCCACCGACACCAAGAATGAAACTTTCTTCAAAGACGTGCCCGAAGATATCAAGTCAGCCACCGTTTACAGCATCAGTATCAACCCCTACACAGGTGACATCTACCTTGCCACAAGTGATTTTTCCACAGACGGCAAAATCTACAAGTTCAAGGCCAACGGCACCTACCAATTGGGTTTCCCTGCTTACGGTGTGAATCCCAACAAGATTGTTTTCTTGAAGTAAACCTGCTTCATGCCGCGCGTTTTACGTGACATATTCCTTGGCCTCACGGTCCTCCTGTTTCTCTCCTGCTCCGGCGGCAGAGGGCAAGAGGACTGTGACGCTATGGGAGACTCCATTGCTTTCCGCTACGCGCGGCTCATCCACATCTACAACATCGGCGACAGCTGCCGTCTTGTCGTGATAGACAATCCGTGGAGCCCAGGCAAGGAACTCCACCGCTACGTCTTGGCACCACAAGAAATCACGATCAGTCAAAAAATACAGGAGCAAGGCACCGTAGTCCGCATTCCTTTGGAATACACCACCGTGTTCACCTCCGTCCACTGCCGCCTGCTTCAGGACATCGGTGCTCTCGAACAAATCAGCGGCGTGTGCGACTTCGAATACGTACAGTCGCCCGAAGTCATCCGCCGTGTCCGCGAAGGCAAGATAGGCAACATGGGTAGCGCGCTCAATCCCAACATCGAACTCATCCTCTCCGGCCATACCGACGGCATGCTCGTATCACCCTTCGAACAGAGCGGCTACGGCACCCTGGAGCGCACGGGCATTCCCCTCATAGAGTGTGCCGACTACATGGAGCCCACGGCTCTGGGCCGCGCCGAGTGGGTGCGTTTCTTCGGCATGCTCTTCGGACGGGAGCGTCAGGCCGATTCGCTCTTCCATACCGTAGAAAGCAACTACAAACGCCTCTGCCTGCTTGTGCAAGACGCGAAAGAACGTCCCCGTCTGCTTTGCGACCAGATGAACGGTGCAGCCTGGTACGTGCCTGGCGGACAAAGCACCATCGGACAGCTTTATCAGGACGCCGGAGCCGATTATCTGTTTGCCGACCGCAAGGAAAGCGGCAGCATGCGCCTGTCGTTTGAGACCGTTTTCAGCCGGGGCCACGATGCCGACATATGGTTTGTTAAATACAGCCACGGGGCCGACTTCACCTACACCTCCTTTGCTCAGGACTACCCCAAGTACACGCGCTTCGCCCCCTACATGAACTGCCGCATCTACGGGTGCAACACCTTCATCACGCCTTTCTACGATGAAGAACCCTTCCATCCCGACCTGCTCTTGGCCGATGCCATCCACATCCTTCATCCCGAACTCTTGCCCGGCCACCGGCTCTACTTCTTCCATTCTCTCGCCGAATAACATCCTCATGAAAAAAGACACCGTCTGCACCCTTGTCCTCGTCCTGCTCATCGTGCTGCTCTTCATCTTCAGCATCTTCTACGGCACTGTCCATTTCACCCCCGGCGAAGTGTGGCAGGCCCTTCTCGGGCGCGACACCACCTCCACCGCCGCCTTCATCGTCCGCGAGTCACGTTTCCCGCAGGCCGTCACCGCCCTCCTTTGCGGAGCCGCCCTTGCAGTGAGCGGACTGTTGCTTCAGACCGTGTTCACCAACCCCCTGGCCGACCCCTCCATCCTCGGCATCAACGCCGGAGCCAGCCTCGGCGTCGCCATCGTCATCCTGTTGCTCGGCGGCAGCCTCACGGCCGGAGCCTTCTCACTCGGAGGTTTCCTCCTCATCATACTCGCCGCCTGCATCGGTGCAGGACTCATCATCCTCATGCTACTCTTCTTCTCCACCATCGTGCGCAGCAGCCTCATGTTGCTCATCATCGGCATCATGACCAGCTACGTCACCTCTTCCCTCATTTCCCTGCTCAACTACGTCTCCACCGCCGAAGGTGTCCACTCCTACATCATTTGGGGCCTCGGCAACTTCAGCGGCGTCAGCCTCAGCCATCTCCTTCCTTTCTCCCTCGTCATACTCTGCGGGCTGGCCGCCGCCATCGCGTTGATAAAGCCGCTTAACGCCATGCTCCTCGGCGACAACTACGCCACCAACCTCGGCATCAACACCCGGCTCACACGCACCCTCCTCCTTCTCGTCACCGGCGTGCTCACCGCCATCACCACGGCCTACTGCGGACCCATCGCCTTCATCGGGCTCGCCGTGCCCCACATGGCACGCCTCCTGCTCGGCACCGCCAACCACCGCCAGCTGCTCCCCGTCACCCTCCTCTGCGGCAGCGCCCTCGCCCTGCTGTGCAACATCCTCTGCACCCTTCCGGGCGACCAGGGACTCATTCCGCTCAACGTCATCACCCCCTTCTTCGGCGTACCCGTCATCCTCTACGTTCTCATCCGCAAACGGCGGGTCGGTGCACTCTGACAGGCTTCTCTGCAAACAACAAGGAACGGCTCCGTCGGCAAGAAAACAGAGTTATCCTTTCAAAGGCCGGACTTCAAAAATCAAAGGCGGCGTCTTAAAATTATGAGACGCCGCCTTTGCCGATACACGCGGGACTTCGTCATTTCATCTCCGGAGCCCGGAAGAAGTAATCGGCATCGCTCGTGTTGTTCCGCTTTTTATGGTAATTGAATCCCGCCGGTACCAAAGCAATATGGGAACGGCCTTTACCCGTACCCTCGCTGTTGAACGTACTGTGTTCCCAAGCGGAAAGCACATACAGGTTTTTGGCCATATAGTATTCCAGATAATACTCTTTGGTCTCCTTGTTCTCATGATTATGGTTGGCATCCTCGTTCAACACCAGCGGACGGCCGTCGATAAGCCGCTCCCTTACCTCGCGGATGCCCAGCAGCTCGCCGTTCTCGTCACTCACATAGGCGGCAAACGACGGGTCCATCCACAACCAGCGGCCCAGCTGGCGGCTCCACACCATGCAGATGACATGACAGTCGGGGTCGGTGTCGTAGTGTTTGGACTCGCAGGTCACGAAACGGGCAGGCCAGCCCATAGCCAGGTACAGTTCGGACAGAATAATGGCCAGGCCACGGCAATTGATGCCACATCCTTCAGCTTTGCAAACCTTGTAGAGGTCAATGGCATTGCGGTTGGCATTTGGGAAGTGACCGCCGTCGTGACGTATCTGGTCGTGCAGCCAATATATGATGTTCTTGATTCCCTGTACCTCATCACCCCCGCCGGCAATGCTGTCGGTGAACGCAGGGCCGGGCACTTCGGCTTTCACATAGGGCGCAGCCTTCTGCAACAGGTAAACCTTGTCACCCTCCTCGCGGATGCTGGCCAACAGCGAATCGAAGCGGGCTTCGTTGCGGATATAATCAAAGTCCAAGTCCCTTTTCATGTGGGAGTAATCCGTGTAACCGGCCTTGATGGCCAGCTGGAGCGCGTCGAGAGCCTTCTCCTTGCGGTTGCAAAGTGCATAGGCGCACGCCACGTTGTAGGCCGCCTGCTTCACACCCCTCTTAATAAATTCGGGCACGGGCACACGGCCGTCCTGATAACCTTTCACCTGGCTGAGCAGGCCGTCTACACGTTTCTCGTCGGCAGGACTGAGTTCCGACAGCGAACTCTTGGGAATCCAGTCCTCCATACCGCTGAGCAGTACCGTGCCGTTCACCTCGTAGCCCTTGAACTCGGTGCAACCGGACAACGGGCCGAAATACGTGCCGCCCACGACACCGTTGATGGCCACGCGACGCAGCCGGGGACAATTCATGGCCAACGTGGGACCGCCGGTACTCATCACCGGACCGTTGAAAATGATTTCTTCCAACACGGGACACTCGCTGAAAGCCGGGCCGCCGTCGATGTGACCCAGAGCACCGTTGAAAACCACACGGCGCAGGTTGGGACAGCGGTAGAACGTGCCGCCTCCGGGCACGTAGCTCACGTCACCGAATGTGATTTCCTCCACAGGCGTGTCCTGGAACACGCGGCTGGGCACCACGCCAAAGTCCGTCATCTTGTCATCGCCACTTTTCCAAATGGCCGCGCGACTGAGGTCTATCTTGCGCAACTGTCCGTCGCGGGCCATGCGCGCCATGGTTTCAAAGTCGGTTTTATCCACCACGCCGTCAACGGCCAGTTCTTTCACTGTCAGCAATTTGTTTCCCAAACGGGAGGCCAAGGTGCCCGCACTGGCCGTTTTCACGGTGCGACCCGCCATTTCAAAGGTAAAAGCGAAGGCCAAGGCCATCAATAATGCAATTTGTTTCATCTCGTTATTGTTTTTAATGGTTTCATTTCACTTATAAAACGCTGCCGCAGGTGTTTTGTAACATCGCTGACGGCACTTTTTCAAGGCAAACCGGCTCTTTTTTCTCAGGCACCGTGTTCCGGCGACCAGAAAACTGAGTTTCCCTTTCAAAGGTCGGACTTCAAAAATCAGAAACGGCGTTTCAAAATTTCGAGGCGCCGCTTCTGAATTTCGAGACGCCGCCTTTGCAGGGACCGTCACTGCTTCTTCGGCTCTTTGTTGAGGCGGTAGATAAGACGGAACATCAGGTAATGGGGCAGGCTGTTGCGCCACGTCTCCACACGCCCGTTGGCATTGAGCGTGGCCGTCACGTTGGAAAGTTGGTGGAGCAGGTCGAAGGCATCGAGCACCAGGTTGACGCGGCCGTTCATCAGGCGCTTCGACACGCGGGCGTTCCACACCAGGTCGTCCTCGTTCATGGAACGGTCGTCGTAACCGCGGCGGCTGTACATGGTCAGGTCGGTGGTGGCCTGGAAATTGAGCGGCAGTTTCCACGAGGCCCGCAGTCCGTACTGGTAGTCCCAGGCATTGATGCTGTTGAAGTCGGCCCGCGTGCCCGTGGCGTGCATCCACAGGACCTTGGCGTGGGCTCCGAGCGTGAAACGGCCCAGCGTGCCGCCAAGTTTCAGGTGCTCCGACAGATAAAGCGTCCGCGTCTTGTTGCACCGGGCGGCATCGTCCTGCGTCACGTCGGTCTGGTCAACGAGGTTATAGTAGCGCCCCTCACTGACGGTATTGAGTGTCCACTGTTTCTTCTTGTCCAGCGGTTTGCCCATATCGAGAGACACGTTGGTCTGCCAGTTGCCGTTCACGTTGTCGGGCATGGTGGTGACGACACCGGTCAGGCGGTCGTAGAGCGTGCGTGTGGACAGGGCATTGCGCACGGCCGTCCAACTGTAATCCAATCTGAACGAGCGTCCCCTGGGATCGTTCCACAACCAGACGTAACCATTCACTTTATAGCTGTACGACGCTCGCAGGTGGGCGTTGCCCCGTGTGATGTAGAGCGGATTGGAGTCGTCGGCCACGTCGATGAGACTGCTCATCAGGGGCAGTTCCGTTGATTTTTGGAGAACGAGATCGGCGAACCAGCGGCCGTGAACTCTCATCTGGAACTCCACACGAGGGTCGAACACCGTGTTGCGGTGCGTGAAGGCCGTGTCGAGGGCAGCACGGTGGTAGCGCAAACGTCGGCTTTTGAAATCAAGCGGCAAGCCGAGACGGAACTCCCAAAATACGCGACCGCCACTTTTCGACAGTCGAACTTGAGTGTAATCGATTACGCTGTGGGTTCGCTCCGTGAGACGCGACGTGTAGGTATTGGGCGCATCAACGCAAAGCAGCAGGCTGTCTTCTCCCGGCAGGCGGCCCAGTACAGGAGCCTCGCCCAGCCCCCAACGCTCCAGACGGTCCAGACGGTAGAGGTGGCGCTCGTCGGAGGCATAGCGCTGTTCGTAGCCGTAGGACAAGTTCGTATTGCCGTTGCCAGTGAATTCAAAGTCGTACGAGCCCTCGACACCGTAGTTGTAACCGTTGCGCGGTGTGGTGAGATAACGGTTGCGGAAGTCGGTGGCCGCAGCCGACACAGGATAGTCCAGGCGGTAGTGGTTCCAGTTGCGGGCCACGTTGTTGTAGTAACCCGCATTGACGCGAATAGTGTACATGTCATCGGTATGTCCCACTTTGATTTTCCAGAACATGGTGTTGTAGTCCAGGTTCAGGCCGTGACCGTTGGCATAAGCCTGCTGCACAGTACGGTTGAGGGCCAGCTTGCGCATCAGTTCACCGGCCACGGGCGAACGCAGGCTGTCCATGAAACCGGCGGCAAACAACGGGTCGGGATTCTCATTGAACGTGCCGCCCGTCATGCCGTTCCAATTGCGGTTGTTACGGTAGTTCAATGACATTTGGTGTGTCCAATAGTAATTGCCGCTGTGCGTGAGTTTCAATTCGTGGTTGGTGGCGAAATTCAGATTTTCGCTCATCATGGCCGAACGTTGGCGACCGTAGGTGTCGCCGCCTTTCAGATAGTTCTGCGTGCTGGTCTCCGTGCGGCTGTCACCGTCGGAATAGTCAAGTTTGGCATTGCCCGTCACTTGGTAGCGGCTGTCTTTATCGTCGAAATAGTAGTCTGCACCCACGGTCTTCGTGGCTGTCAGTCCCTGAGGCAAGCGGTCGGGACTCCAGTCGCCGTTGCGTCCGGGCTTGCGGTTGTCGTTCAGGTTGTTCATCGTGCCGAAGAGCGTCAAGCGCGAATGACTGCTGAAGCGGAGGGCGAAGAGACGGGCCAGATAACGGTTGCTGGTGCCGTAGCCGGCCTCGGCGTTTCCCACCCAACCGATTTGGTATTGCTTTTTCAGAACGACGTCCATCACGAAAGTGCTGTCGCCCATGTCGCGGCCAGCGAGGACGCTCTTCATTCCCGCCTTGGTGTAGGCCTTCACCTGATTCACCATGTACGAAGGCAAGTTTTCCAGCATTACCGTGCGATCCTTCGAGAAGAAGTCTTTGCCATTCAGCAGCAATTCGTCCACAAAGCGGCCATTTACCTTGATTTGTCCCGCGTCGTTTAAGTCCACCCCGGGCAATTGGCTGATGAGTTCGTCGAGCATCGAGCCCGAGGCCATTTGGAACGCATCGGCGTTATAGACAAGGGTGTCGCCCTTATAGTAGAATTTCACCTTCGATGCCTTCACCACCGCCTCGCCCAATTGACGGTCCACCTGCTTGGGCAATCGTTTCATCCGCAATGTAGGCCATTCCACACCGGTGCTGCGGCGGTAGAACTTCACTTCCACGGTGTGCCACAGCGTTTCGTAGCCTTCTTTTTCCAGTTTCACGAGGTAGGTGCCCGGCTCTTTCAGAGTGAAGCGGTAGAACGATTCTTCCTTTCCAAAACTTTCGCACGTACCCGGCGGACACGACACGGCCGAATCGACCACAGTGGAGTCCATCCGCATCAACGTGGCCTTGGTGGAAAACACCGGCTTATGGGTCACTTGGTCTTCCACACGACCTATAGCAACGTGTGACTTATTCTGTGCACCGGCAGTCAATGCCATTACCAGCGTAATGGCTGCTATTACGATTCTTTTCATCTGCATACTTTCTTTTTTTTGAGACAAAGGGCCTGCCTGCCTCGCTGTCAGGCGAGGCCTTTCGACATTTAACTATAAGAATAAAAAGTTTCTGTATTGCTTACATCATGGTTTCCATGGCTTGCTGCAGGAAGAAGACGGCATCCCCTTCTTTCTGCGAATCCAGTGAATTGATGAGGCTTTGCAAGCTGTCTATCACTTGTTCCCGTTCCTTGTTACGGTCGACAAATACATCCTTATATTGTCTGCACATATTGAACAGACTCATGGACGACGTCGTTCGGGTTTGCTTGTCTTTCAGGGTGGGGAATTTCTTGATTTGGAAGTTGAACTTGCGCATGAAATCCTCTAAATTCCCTGACGGCTTGTTTTGAATCACTGAAGGTATGCTTCCGTAGGTTTCCACCAGTTTTCCTTCAATCATGCCGCCATTTTCCACCCACTCCACAGCGTATGCGTAACGGTGGGAATGGGTTATGTCTTTCGAATCCAACAGCAAGATGCACATATAATGGCTGTTCTTCATCTCACCAATCACATAGCTCTTTTGGGTATCGTTACTGTACACCAGACGTTCCTGGTTGGTATCGCCAGCCGTACGACTCGAAACGGAATAACAATTCTTGCTGTTACGCTCATTCTCCAAAACGGTCAGGACGTTGTCTAAAGAGCGACGCTTACCCTTGTCCATCTTAAAATTGTAAACATTGAGCAACAACGAGAGGGGACGGTCGGGCAGAGTCACTTCGTGCTGTTCGTTAAAATGCTTACTCACTTCGATACCTTTCGTATTGTAGAAACTCTCGAAGGCACGTTTCACATTTTCCTGCGCCTGCATCGGAACAAGCGCCATGGCAGCGACCACAAGCGCGGTCAGAATTCTTAATGGTTTCATTTTTCTATTTCTTTAAGTTATTTACATCACATTGAGCGGTTCTTCCTGCATTTCGAGTTGTTCTATCCGCGCCATATAATCGGCATACTCGCGCTCGGCCCGCTCTAACTTTTCTTCATACTCGCGCAGCATCTCCTGACGAGCCAGTTCATGCTGCCACATCTCTTCCTCTTTGCGGAGCATGGCCTTCTCAAAAGCCAGGGCTCGCTCTTCGGCCGAGAGTTCGGGCCGGGTTTGAGGCTTTGGCTTGGCCTTGGCCGAACGCTTCGGGGTGGCAGGCTTGACATCTGCCACGACCGGTTCTGCAACATCCGCCGCAACCGGCACCACGCGCTCCGCTACCGGTGGCTGCGGTTGCACCGCTTCCGTCATCAGCGGCTGCTGTTGCGGGACGCTCAGGCGATGGCCTATCATGAAGACCAGCACGGCCACCGCAGCCACGGCGGCCACACGGCCCACCGTGAGCCAAACCACACGCTTTTGGCGGCGGCGCACACCGGCATCGAATTCGTCTGTCAGGTCTTCGTCCAACCAACAGTCGGCCTCAGCACCGCCCACAGACGGACTGAGCATACCCACAAGCGCCTGCCACTCGGAAGGCACGCGATGCGTGAGCAGCCAGTCAAGTAACTCGCGCTCCTCGCGCGGCGACGTTTGGCCGTCGAAATACTTTTGCACCAGCGTTTCCGCTTGTTTTGGGGTTTCTATCATGGTTCTGTCATCATTTTTCACTGTTAATCTTTCAATGTCTCCCACAACCGGCGCCGCGCTTTCGAGAGCAGGGCACTCACGCTGCGCTCCGTCAAACCCGTGGCCTGGGCTATCTCGGCCACACCCATGCCCCGGTCGCGACTGAGGCGGAAGATGCGGCCCTCCGACTCGGGCAAAGACGCAATGGCCCTGGCCAAGCGCCGCTCGTCCTCGCTCATCTCAAGCAATGTCTGCGGCGACGCCCCGTCGGCAGGCTCCAGCGGCCCGGAAGTCTCGGAAAGCTCTACAAAACGCTGGCTGCGGCGCTGCGAAACGCACACGTTTTTCACCGTACGGACAGCAAAGGCTTCGAGCGAACCGATCTGGTCCAGACGGCCACGCAACTGCCACAGTCTGACGGTCGTCTCCTGCACCGCATCGTCGGCCTCGGCCGACGCACCGCCCCACCAGCGGCGTGCCACCCGCAGGAGAAGCGGACGCAACCGCATCAATTCCGCTGTCAGAGCCTCGTTACTCATGCTTTCTATTGTACAGACGCATAAACCCACGCAATGTTAATGAAAAAATCCCACTTTTTTCGCGACCGGCCCTGTTTTTTTATTATCTCACGGCTTTTCCGGCAACAAAACCTCCGGTTCATGCCCAAGAAGCACCACGTCATATCCACAAGACGGCGCTTCATCTCCCCGAAACGGCGCCTCAGTTCCCCGAAACGGCGCGTCGGCTATCTTAAGCGGTGTGATTGGCGTTTTGCTCATCCCATGTTCATTTTAGTACATATTTTACCCGCCACACCATAAGTTTCGGTCGCCCGGAAAAGCCACGGAATGAAAACGAGTTTCCTTTTTGGCTCTTCGCTCATTTATTCGTAATTTTGCACCCGAATTTTTGAGAAGGACAAAGAAAACCATGCAGAACATCAGAAACATCGCCATCATCGCCCATGTAGACCACGGCAAGACGACGCTTGTGGACAACATGCTCAAGGCCGGCCACCTCTTCCGCGACCCGGGACAGGCCGGCAATCTCATCCTCGACAACAACGACCTGGAGCGCGAGCGGGGCATCACCATCCTGTCGAAGAACGTTTCGATTGTCTATAAGGACGTCAAGATTAACATCATCGACACTCCGGGCCACGCCGACTTCGGCGGCGAGGTGGAGCGCGTGCTGGGCATGGCCGACGGTTGTCTGCTGCTGGTGGACGCCTTCGAAGGACCAATGCCGCAGACACGTTTCGTGTTGGAAAAGGCACTGAAGATAGGCCTGAAGCCCATCGTCGTAGTGAACAAGGTGGACAAGCCCAACTGCCGCCCCGAAGAGGTGTACGAGATGGCCTTCGACCTGATGTTCAACCTCGGCGCCACGGAAGACCAGCTGGATTTCCCCGTGGTTTACGGTTCCGCCAAACAGGGCTGGATGGGCGAAGACTGGCGCAAGCCGACACAGGACATCACCTACCTGCTCGACAAGATTGTGGAAGTGATTCCCGCCCCGCAGGTGACCGAAGGCTCGCTGCAGACACTCATCACCTCGCTCGACTACTCGAACTACACGGGACGCATCGCCGTGGGACGCGTGGGACGCGGCGAGATATGCGAAGGCATGAACGTGACCATCGCCCACCGCGACGGCACGCAGGAGAAAACGAAAATCAAGGAACTCCACACGTTCGAGGGCATGGGCCACGTGAAAACCGACCGCGTCGGCGCCGGCGACATCTGCGCCGTCATCGGACTGGAGAACTTCGAAATAGGCGACACCATCTGTGACTTCGAAAACCCGGAACCCCTGCCGCCCATCAAGATAGACGAGCCCACCATGTCGATGCTTTTCACCATCAACAACTCGCCCTTCTTCGGACAGGAAGGCAAGTTCTGCACCAGCCGCCAGATTGAAGAACGCCTGCAGCGCGAACTGCAGAAGAATCTGGCCCTGCGCGTCGAAAAAGGCGAGAACTTCGACAGCTGGATTGTCTCCGGCCGCGGTGTGCTTCACCTTTCCGTGCTCATCGAGACCATGCGCCGCGAAGGCTACGAACTGCAGGTGGGACAGCCACAGGTCATCTACAAGACTATCGACGGCCAGCGATGCGAACCTATCGAGGAACTCACCATTAACGTGCCCGAGGAATTCTCCAGCAAAATCATCGACATGATTACCCGCCGCAAGGGCGAAATGACGGCTATGGAGACACAGGGTGACCGCGTGAACATCGCCTTCGACATCCCCTCGCGCGGCATCATAGGACTGCGCACCAACATACTTACCGCCAGCCAGGGCGAAGCCATCATGGCCCACCGCTACAAGGAATACCAGCCCTACAAGGGCGACATGGAACGCCGCGTCAACGGCTCGCTCGTGGCCTCGGAGGGCGGCACCGTCTTCGCCTACGCTCTCGATAAACTGCAGGACCGCGGACGCTTCTTCATATCGCCACAAGACCAGGTGTACAGCGGACAAGTGGTCGGCGAACATGTGCACGAGAACGATATCGTCATCAACGTGACCAAGGCGAAGCAACTTACCAACGTCCGCGCCAGCGGAACCGACGAAAAGGCACATATCATCCCGCCCGTCATCTTCTCACTCGAGGAAGCCCTCGAATACATCAAGGAGGACGAGTACGTTGAAGTGACGCCCAAGTCGATGCGCATGCGCAAAATCATCCTTGACCATCTGGAAAGAAAGCGCTCAGGACGCTACAACGAAGCTTGACCGATCGCTCACAGGCACTCAACCCTCACCACTGCTATCATGAAACGAATCCTGACAATGGTCCTGTGCTTGACAGCCATGGCGGCACAGGCACAGATACCTGAGGAAAACTACTTCACGGACATCTTCCCCGACACATGGGTGGCCACCGACGGCGTCGGGCGAAAGACACCGACGGCCGGGGAAGTACAGTTTAAGACCGACAAGCCACGTACCGTGGGCATCTTCTACATTACCTGGCACACACAGAATTTACACAACGGGAAGCCCTACAAGGCCGACGTATCGAAAGTGCTGGAGCAAGACCCCAACGCAGCCCGCAACAACGACAGCCCGGCATGGACCACAGGCTCTTACCATTGGGGCGAGCCGGAATACGGTTATTTCCTGAGCCAGGACGAATACGTGATACGCCATGACCTGTCGATGCTGGCCGATGCCGGCGTGGACGTGCTCATACTTGACGTGACGAATGCCGTAAGATATTGGGATGAATGGGAGGTTCTTTTCCGCACAATGGAGACCATGAAGGCGGAGGGCAACAAAGTACCCAAATTCTGCTTCTGGGCTTTCAACGGACAGGTCATTTCCGTTGTCCAGAGCCTTTATGAAAGATATTACAAGGAGCCCAAATACCAAGACCTCTGGTTCTATTGGGACGGCAAGCCCCTGCTTCTCTACAACGCCACTCCCACTTTCGACGCCAACCCCAACGGGGGGCAGCACGACGTGGCCGATTATTCGGAAGAAGTGAAAACGTTCTTCACGCTGCGCAACATGTGGTGGGGCTACGACCGCTGGGGAGGGAAGAGATATATCGGAACGGAAGACAACTGGTCCTTCGGCCAAGAGCTGAACGACGAGCACGTGGCCGCATACTCGCCAAAAGAGCGCACTGCCACCCACCGGGGACGTCTCGAGGAGTTTTCCGTCACGCCGGCCCAGCATCCCATTTCCATCGTGGGAAAGAGTTGGCGCATCGGGACCAAAGAGCCGGAGCTCAACGAGACAGACATGCCCAAGAAGGCTTACGTTCCCTTCCTTGACGAAGTGCGCGAGAACCCCACCCAATACGGCATCTACTTCCAGGACCGTTGGGACGAAGCCCTCCAGGTTGACCCCGATTTCATTTATCTCAACGACTGGAACGAATGGACGGCAGGAAAATATCCCAACGGCAAGGACCCCTCCGGCCAAGCGGACATGAACATCGACTTCCTGGGCAGGAAAGGCAATCCGTTCTACTTCGTGGACCAATACAATGCCGAGTTCAACCGCACCATCGCCCCCATGAAGGGAGGATACACCGACAACTACTACATGCAGATGGTCGAGAACATACGCCGCTACAAAGGTGTGCGCCAGATTCCCGAGAACACCGGCAGCCAGAAAATCCAGGTGGACGGGATGTTCCACGACTGGGCCTCCGGAGGCGTGGCGTACCGGGACACGCGCAACGACGTGACACACCGCGACCACAACGGATACGGAGACCTCCACTACACCAACCGTTCGGGCCGCAACGACATTATTCTGAGCCGTGTGGCCGTTGACAAGAAGAACATCTACTTCTACGCCGAAGCGGCGAACGCCATCACGGCGCACAGCGGCAACAACTGGATGCTCCTCTTCATCGACATCGACCAGGACGCCAACACCGGTTGGGAGGGATACGATTACCTTATTAATAAAAAGGTTGTGGACGACACCCGGACCACTCTGATGCGCTACGACAACGCCACCCGCCAGTGGCAGGAAGCCGGCACGCTGAAGTACGCCGTCAGCGACTGCCGGATAGAACTCGCCGTTCCACGTCAGCTAATCCGTCTGAAAGGCGGCGACACGCTCATTTTCGATTTCAAATGGGCCGACAACCCGGCGGACCTTCAGAACGTGATTTCCCTCTGCACAGACGGCGACACCGCCCCCAACCGCCGCTTCAACTACCGCTTCATCTGGAAGAAGAATCCATAGCAGCGCTCACCTTTTTGGACACTCCGGGGACAGGGGCCGGATTTCAGTGCCCAGAAGTCGGACATCGGGCCGCAGAAACGGCGTTTCAAAATTTTGAGACGCCGTTTCTGATTTGCCACATTTGGCATCCTGTGATAACAAACGAGTTACAAAACGTTGGGTTTTAACGTGAAAAGTTTTGACAAAAACGCGCGGTTTACCCTGTGGTAAGCCGCGCGTCCGAATATGGGCTACTAAGCCAGTTATTTCTTGACCTTCCTGGCCGTACCGTCTTCGTAGCGGACGATGCTGATGCCCGGGGCGTCTGCCTGCACCTGCATGCCGTTGAGGGAATAGTAAGCCGTGGCCTTGCTCTTTTTCACCTTGTTCTTTCCAATGCCGGCCGCGGCAATCTTGAACTTGCCGGTGGCGAACTTGGAGCCCACGTAGGCCGTGCTGACCGTCTGGACGGCGTAAGTATATTTGCCGTTGGGCAGGGTGAGTTTCACTTGTTTGGCCTGGCACGCGTTACCATTGGTCAACGCTTTGCGCTTGCCGCTTTCCACGATGGCGATGCCCGTGCCGGCCACACGCCCGCCTTTGCTGTCGAAGACCACGTACTCGTAGGTTTCATTGCCCTTGGCGCCTGCGGGAGCCTCCCACGAAAGCGTCACCGTGGTTGAGTCCACAACGGGCTCATTGAGCACGGGAGGCTCGGGGGTGTAAACCGTCGTATTGGGATTGAGCGTAGCCGTGAAGAGGTTGCCGGAAGGATACCTGAGGCCCTCGATGTTCACGGACAGGTCGTTGGAACCGTTGCGCACATAATCCACGACACCGTCGTTGTTCACATCGGTCAGAATGCCGGTATTCATGTTGGAACCTGCCGTCAGGATGGGATCTTGCCACTCCGTGCCGTCCTCATAGTTGATGCGGATTTTCGAAGTACGCGAATCGAGGTTCTGGCCATACGACATTTCCGTGTCGGAACGTCCCGTCTGGATGATGTCGGTGATGCCGTCGCCGTTCCAATCGACAAAGATGCTGGAGCGGTAACCCATGCACGGGTCGTTGTTCTGCCAAGGCAATGTGTTCCACAACACATACTTCACCGTGGCGCTGTCGAAGGCATAAATCTGGTTGAACCACCCGCTCTTGTATTCGCCGGAGAAATAGATGTCGGGGTAGCCGTCGTTGTTCACGTCGGCGATGTCGAACGAAGGCACGTAGCGCGTGGTGGGGAATTTCTTAACGGTGAACTTGCCCGGGTCGGCCGGGGTGTTCAGGCAGAAGTAAGTGGCCGAAGAACTGTTGGAGCCGGCGAGGAAAAAGTCCATGTAGCCGTCGCTGTTGAAGTCGTAGGCCTTGATATAGCCGGCGCACTGATTCCAAGCCTTGTTCAGGACAAGGTATTTGTCCTTGGTGTCGTAAGTGCGCTTGCGGAACTTGATGGCCCCCGTCTCATCAACACCTTCGTTGATGAGCAGGTTGTTGTAGCCGCTCTTGTCGGACAGAACCACGAGGTCAAGACGGCCGTCACCCGTGAAGTCGGCGGCATCGCCCGATTTGATCCACGTCCAGTTGAAATCGTCGTCCACCGTAGTGCCGTCTTCTTCATATACGACGGTCTTCGCCAACGTGAACTTGCCTGCACCGTCGCCGAGGAAGAGACCTTCAGGTCCGCCGTCATCGGCCGTCTTTCCGTTCGGCTCAGCATCGAAAGCCACGAGGTCCAGATTACCGTCGTCGTTGAAGTCCACGGGATACAGGGTGGCAAAGAAGTCAACGTTCTTGATGTCGCCAATATAGAAAGTCTCCTTATACGCTCCCACCGACGAGCCTACACCCGTGCCTTTGAGCACGTGGGCACCAATCTCGCTGCCGCAGACAAAGAGATCCTGGATGCCGTCGTTGTCGTAGTCAAGCGACACGCCATTGCTGTAGGCATCGGCCCACTTGGTGAAAATGATAGGCTGCAGAGTGGGCACTGTCACTTCCTCGTCGGGCACATAATAGATGGCACGCGACATTTTAATGTTGGCATTCGACTTGGCATTAAGGAATTTGAAGGAAACGGTGTGCGGACCATCCTCCAGTTCGTACTTCCAGTAGAGGGCGTCGGCCGTACGGTCGTGACCGCTGACAGGGATAGGCATCACGCAGTCCACTTCGCCGTCGAGAGTCACTTCGAGTTGGGCCACAAACTTGCTGTCGGGGTAAGAAATGTTACCATAGAAGACGATGCCTGTGCCGTGGAATTTGAACTCGTTCTGTCCGGCCTTTTCCTGGCCGAGATACTCGATGTTCGAGGTGAGCAGTTTCGGCTTCATGTTGGGGAAGCCCTGTTCCAGCCGCACGGTTTCGGGTGTCTGCACCTTAATGGTCACGTCGTCTTCGCCCACGGTGCCGCCGTATTTCTCAATCATCTGGAGAGCCAGGTCAAAGCTCATCTGGTAGGCTTTGTTCAGTGATATTTTGGTGTATGAGAACACGCGGTCCTCCACTTCGCGCAGGTTAGGCATCCACTTCTCGGGAATATGGCTGTATCCCATCATGGTGGCCAGCACGCCGGCGGCCGACGAAGGGTTGCAGTCGGAGTCTTGTCCGCAACGGGTGGATATCTCCATGGTCTTGCCGAAGTCGCCGGCACCGTAGAGCAGGCCCATCACCACGTAGGCGCTGTTCATCGTGGCGTCGATGTTGCCCGGGGCCAGAATGAGTTCGGGGCAGCCCACATCGCGGCTGTAATACTGATTATAGAGTCTCCAGCAGCGTTTCCAGTCGGTCGGATCTTCGTTGTACCAGGTCAGTACGGCGTTGATGCGTTCGTAGAACTTGCTCTCCTGCGGAATGGTCTGCAGGGCCTTGCGCACGATGGTCTCGATGTCGTTCTCCACGAAGGCCAGCGTGTACATGGCACCGATGAACACACCGCCATACCAGCCGTCGCCGTAGTTCATGATGTGGCCAATTTTGTCGGAAACGGCCGACGCGGCGTTGGGCATGCCCGGTGACATCAGACCGGCGAAGTCGCTTTCAATCTGGTAGTCGATGCAGTCGGCATGGGGATTGTTTTTCCAATGGCCCGACTCGGGCGGCATGATGCCGCGCAGGATGTTGTAGCGTGCCTGCTGGTTGGCGTGCCACAGCGAATAGCCCGCGTGGGCAAAGGCCAGCGCGAAGGAATCGACATGGGTGTCCAGGCCGAGTTTATAATACACGTCCATGAACGTGAGGTCCATGTAGATGTCGTCGAAGAGCGTAGGCAAATTGTCGA
>CAMZHB010000004.1 GCA_947306605.1 uncultured Prevotellaceae bacterium
ACTGGCGGTCACGCTTCGGATAGAGGTGGAGGAACTCACGGATACGGTCGAACACCACCACCTTGTCGTTGATAGAATAACCGATACAGGTCAGGATAGCACCGATAAACGTCTGGTCAATCTCCAGAGAGAAGGGTACACGGCCCCAGAGCAGGGAGTAAGTACCGATGATAAGGATGGCGTCGCAGGTCAAGCCGACTACGCTACCGATGGAGAAGGCCACGTTGCGGAAACGTATCAAGATGTAGATGAAGATGGCGATAAGGGCCAAAATCACACTGATGATAGCGCCGCGGGTCACGTCCTTGGCGATGGAAGGACCTACCTTCTGCGAACTGATGATGGAACCGCCGTCGCGGTTTTCACGGTCAACGAACTTCGTGAGGTCCACACCGTCCTTCAGCAATTCACCCTTCTTGAGAGCGTTGAAGATAAACTCTTCCACTTCGGGGTCGATGTTGGGATCGTCCTCGTCGATGCGGTAGTTGGTACTGATACGTATAGTCTTGCCGTCGGTACCGAGAGCGATACACGTAACCGTAGCGTCGCCCATCTCACCTTGCAGAAGTTTGGTCACGGATTCGGGCTGAACCTTGTCTTCAAACTGCACTACGAAGTTGCGGCCACCGGAGAAGTCGATACCTTTTGCCAAGCCGCGCAAGCCGAAGCTGGCGAAGCTGATGACGAGGCCAAGGGCAAAGATTACGAACGACACCTTGTAAGCGCTCATGAAACGGAACTTCGGGTTCTTCATCCAGTTGCGCGAAATGGCGGTGGTGAAGGTCATGTCGGTCCACTTGTCCTTGTTCAGGAAGTGCTCGAAGATGATGCGCGTGATGAATACGGCGGTGAACAACGAAGCCAACAGACCGATTATCAACGTCGTGGCAAATCCGCGGATAGGACCGGTTCCGAAATAGAAGGCGTTGCCGTAACCGTCCTTAAGAGCGGTCTTGAGCTGCTTGCCTGCGGCGAGTTCTTCCTTCGTACGCTCGAAGATAAGCACGTTGGCATCAACGGCCATACCCAGGGTAAGCACCATACCGGCGATACCCGACATGGTCAGGGCGGCCTGGAACGAGGTGAGCACACCGAGTGTGAAGAAGAAGTTGAGCAACAGGGCGAGGTTGGCCACCATGCCGGGACGGAAGCCATAAACCATGCACATGTAGCACATCAACAGAATGAAGGCGATGATAAACGACCGGATACCTTGGTTGATGGATTCCTGACCGAGCGACGGACCTACAATTTCTTCCTGCACAATGTGGGAAGGAGCCGGCATCTTACCGGAGTTGAGCACGTTGGAAAGGTCCTTGGTGTCTTCAGTGGTGAAGTTACCGGTAATCTGCGAACGGCCGCCGGTGATTTCGTTCATTACGTTAGGAGCGCTGTAAACCACATCGTCGAGCACAATGGCAATGGCGTGGTTGACGTTCTTCTTCGTCAGAGCAGCCCAAATGCGTGCACCTTCGGAGTTCATGGCCATTTCCACCTGCGGACGATTGTACTGGTCGAACGCGGCGTTGGCAGAAGTGATGACATTACCTTCAAGCGGAGCCTTGCCCTTGATACCCGTCGTACGGATAGCATAGAGTTCGTAGCACTCCACCTTGGTGCGGTCGGAGGGTTTCACACCCCACTTCAGGCTGAGGTTTGCGGGCAAGATAGTCTTGGCCACGGCCGACTTCACCAGTTTCATCACCTCGGCGGTGTCGCGCGTCAGAGCCATACCGACCATTGAGCCGGAAGACTGGGCGGGCACAAATTCAAGAATAGAAATCAGCGGGTGCTGCTTCTTGGCCTCGGCAGAGGCAGAAGCGTTGGTCTTCTCAGACTGCTTTTCACCACTGCCCAAGCGGGAAGTGATGCCGGAGTCTCCCGTAGCTGCTTTCGCCGTGTCGGCAGGAGCGGTTTCGGCAGGCGTTTCGGTCTTGGTGCTGTCAGTCGTACCCACATTGGCTTCTGCCAACTTACTGTCAAGCTGGGTCAGCAACGGAATGATTTCTCTGGCATCGTAGGTCTCCCAGAATTCCAAGTTTGCACTACCTTGCAACAGTTTACGCACGCGGTCGGGCTCCTTGATACCGGGCATTTCGACCATGATGCGGCCCATCTGGCCTTCAAGGCTCTGGATGTTGGGCTGGGCTACGCCGAACTTGTTGATACGGGAACTGATGACATCGTGGGCGTTGTCCACAGCCGATTTCACTTCGGTGCGCAACACGTCTTCCACTTGGCGGTCGGTGCTGTTGGTGGCTACCTTACCTTTCAGTTGCTGCGTGGCAAAGATAGAACACAACTTGTCCTTACCGGCCAGTTCCTGATAACGTTTAACAAACAGTGTGATAAAGTCGCTTTGGCTCTTTTTGGCCTCGGCTGTAGCTTCATTTACGGCCTGATTGAACTGGGCGTCCTCGGAGTGGTCGGCCAACGTACGGATGACATCGGGAACCGACACTTCCAAAATCACGTTCATACCGCCTTTAAGGTCAAGGCCCAAGCCAATCTGTTGGGTTTGGCACTCTTTGAGGGTCTTGCCCATCCAAACGGTTTCGTTCTTCAGCGAATCCAAATAGAACTCACCGGCCTTGGCTTCCATCTTGGCTGCTTTTTTCTCATAGTGACGGGTCACAAATGAGAAGGAAAAGTAGTAAAGGCAAATCAGTACCAGAAGTACAGCGATAAGTTTTACAAATCCTTTGTTTTGCATTGTTGATTGATATTTATTTTTTGTTTTTTATTTCTGATAGTCGCAATTAGCGTGCAAAGATAGGCATTTTTTCCTACTTAACCACTGCTTCGGCTTATTTTTTTAATGAAAGAAGGTCGGATTCCTTAATATATTATAGCCTTCGGCCGTGGCCATTTCACTTTTTTGACAGTTGCAGATACGCCACGAGCGGATAATGGTCGGACGTGGCTATATGGGTATCTACATAAGCGCTATAGGGTTTCCAGTGTTTGCTGCACAGGATATTGTCAAGCCGGAAATAAAGGTCTGCCTCATGATATGTCACGCCAGGTCCCGTGGCCGTGGCGGCATAGGCATCGCGCAAATGGCGCGTCAGGCTGTAGTGGGAATACGACACGGGGGATTCGTTGAAATCGCCGCACAAAATGAGGGGACGGTCGCAATGGCCGGCCACATAAGCTGCCACACTGTCCACCTGAACGGCACGCAACGCGCCCGAGCGGCCCAGTTTCCGGCCAAGATAGCGCAGATTGGAGAACCAAGAACGGCTACGGGGCTGCTTCACCATTTGTTTGTACATCGTCTTGTCGTTGTCTGAAAGATGATTCGACACGAAATGGCTGTTGATGACCGTCACCGTGTCCTCGCCCACCTTCAGCCGATAGGCCACCGCCCCGTGGGTGTAATAGTACTTCATGATGATCTCACGTCCCACGATGGGATAGCGCGAACAGATGCCCATGAAGTTTTCATTGCCCACATGCACGGAATCGATGTAAGGCCAGTTGCTGCGCAGGGCCTCTTCCACCTTCCGGCCGTCGCGGTTGGACCAATAGACGTACTCTTGAAAGCACACCACGTCGGCATCGCTGCGGGAGAGGTATTCGAGCACTTCCTCAAACTTCTTGTTTTTCTTCTTATAATGGTCGTTTTCTGCAAAGCCCCACACGTTATAGCTCATCACTTTGATGCAATCCTTGGGGTGCGGGTTGGGAAGGTTGACGGGGAAATAGGCGCGCACACTGCCCCACGACAATATCAAGGCAGCCAACGAAACCAGCGTGTAACGCCACCGGAAAACGAGCCAAAGCAACAGAAACAGCCCGTTGGCGGCAAGATAGGCCGGGAAGGTCAGGGCAAACGATGACAGCCACGGCCAGTGGGCCGGACTGATATGGGTGGACCAGGCACAGGCCACCATCAGCAGTGCGGCCACCACGTTGGCACCAAGCAGAAGCAGGGTTAATGCACGCTTCATGCCGCGCCACAGGGAAGGTTTACTTTTTTTGGCTGGCATCGAACAGACGTTTTTTCTCTTCGTCCGTCAGGCTGTCGTAGCCCGAGTGTTTCACTTTTTCCAGAATACGGTCTATTTCTTCCTGCCCCGTATGGCGCCGGCGGTTAAAGTCGTAGTCGTCGCCGCGGTCGTGGTAGTTGTCCGTAAACATCTTGCCAGACTTGCCTGCCCACCATTGTTTCAAGCGGTCGGTCTGGTCTTTAAACCAATTGCCTTGAGATTGCGGCGTATAGTCGTCCCATGTAGTGAAGCCCGTTGTGGCCGCACGGTCCTTGCGCCGCCAGTAACGGATGACGAACCAGCCGAAGAGCATGCCGCCCAAGTGGGCGAAATGGGCCACGCCGTCGCCGCCGGAATAGAAGCCCGAGAAGAGTTCAAAGGCGATGAACAGCAGGATCATGTACTTGGCCTTCATGGGAATGGGAGGAATGAGCAGCATGATGTACTCGTTCGAATAGGTCACGCCGAAAGCCAGCAACAGGCCGTAGATGGCACCGCTGGCACCCACCGTGGTCCAGGCGTTCAGATACTCGGGCAAAGTCATCAGCGCGCCGCCGGCGTTGACATGGTCGTATTGGTTCAGTCCCGACAAGAAGAACGAGCCCGCCTGGGCCACCTCTTGCGTCAGACCGGCGCCAAGACCGCAGATGATGTAGAACGCCAGGAAACGGCGGGGGCCCCATGTGCGCTCCATCGTGCGTCCGAACATCCACAGCGTAAACATGTTGAATGCCAAATGTGTCGTATTGGCATGCATGAACATGTAGGTGAACAGTTGGTACAGGCTGAAATCGCTGGCCATGAAGAAATGCAGGCCAAGAATGTCGTTAAGATCCACACCCCACCGCACGCCGACGAGTGAGGCAAGGTACAATATTACATTGATAATGATGAGATTCTTCGTAATAGGAGGCATATTAAACATACGTCGTCACTTAATTTTGGTTTGCGACTGCAAAGTTACGAATAAGCGAACGCATGGCAAAATATGATTTTGCATTGCTGAACGAAAGTAACTTCGTCCCGAAAAAACGAAACGGCGTTTCGGCGCGACAAGGCGGCGTTTCAAAATTTCGAGGCGCCGCCTCTGCGGCGGAAACGTATTCGTCGCGTTAAGTCCGTGCCGAAAAGCGGATAAAATCTTATAACCGGCTTCTTTCCAACTGTCGGAAAAAACTATTTATATATCGCCATAAACCTCATTCTCACACAAAAAAGAACACTTTTGCGCGGAAAAATGAAAAAAGTTTCCTTTTTTGAAAATTCTCATGCATTTTTTTTGAAAAAAATTTGGAGAATAAAAACAACATTCAGTATATTTGCACCAATAATAGTGCAAAAGACTCTATCAGTGAACGTCCTACGACGTTTTTCGGAACGGAACAAAAGTTCAATTTATCTATACACACTAAAAACTCTCTATTATGAACAAGACAGAATTGGTAAATGCAGTAGCCGCAAAGGCTGGTTTGACAAAGGTTGATGCCAAAAAGGCATTGGACGCTACTATTGAAGCTATTGTTGAAGCTGTTAAGAAGGGCGACAAAGTGGCTCTCGTTGGTTTTGGCACATTCGCAAAGACAAAGCGCGCTGCCCGTCAGGGTGTGAACCCCGCCACCGGTGCTAAGATTAAGATCGGCGCCAAGGAAGTGTTCAAATTCAAAGCTTCTTCATCCATCCTTTAATTCCAAAGGTTCTGAAAGAAAAAAAGCCGCGCCCCGACCGGGTGCGGTTTTTTATTGGCACAAAAATCCGCCGGAGTTTCAGCAACTCCGGCGGATTTTAAAAAGACTTGAAATTAAAAATTCAATTAAAAGTAGTAAGCCACTTTCAACTGCCAGGTGTTACCCTTGAAGCTGCCGCCTTCGTTGCCAAACTGCTCGGCGAGCTTGCTCACGCCGAAGTTGTAGCCCACGCTGGCTTCCACATGGTTCAACAGCATGGCACCCACGCCGATGTTCCACGTCACATTCGACTTTTTCAACTTGAAATTTTCAGGTTCTTCACCCGACTTCAGGGCCTTCCACGTCTTGTTACCCACGTTGAAGCCGAACTGCGGACCCGTAGCCAGGAAAAGTGAAGCCAAACTGGAAAGGCCCACGCTGTAGCGCAGGTTAATGGGGATTTCTACAGAACAATAGTTCTTTGAAGCACTTTCGCCGGCATTGTTCTCCACGTTCATGCGGCGCTGTGAATAGAGCACAGCAGCATCGGCTCCAAGGCCAACAACAGGAATCTTGACCAACACCTTCGGGCCAACGAACCAGCCGGCACGATTGTTAGACGAGACGTCGGGAATCTTGTCAAGCGACATCTTACTGAGATTAACACCGCCCGTCAAACCGAAATTCACCTGTGCCCCTGCGGGCGCAGCAGCCATCATCATGATAACGGCCACCGACAAAATTGAAATAATCTTTTTCATACGCTTTATACCTATTATTATATGTATTTCCTCTTATCTTCTGTGGGCCTTGCTTCTGCGCACGGGAGCCTTCTTGCGGGGCAGCAGCTTCTTGGCGGGAGCAGCCTTGGCTTTGGGGCAATTGGACATTTCCTTACATTTTGCCATTTCCTTGCACTTGGGGCACTGCTTGTCGGCCGGTTTGTCACATTTGTGACCGGCCTGGCCGCACTGGTGGGCGACACCCTCCTTGCAGCAGGGTTTCTGTCCCTCACACTTCGGTTCGGGGGCGTTCATTTCTTCTTCCGTCACCATCACTGGAGCCTTGCCTTCGTATTCGAAAGCGGCGTTACCCATCGAGATGTGGTCGCCATAGGTTGACGCGCCGTCCAGGAAGCGCAGCGTCATGAACTTGGCGCCTTTCGTGTCGATGTCTATCACGGCGGGCTCGTTGTCCAACAGGTTCAACTGGCCTTCCTTCACCTTTTTGCCGTCGAGCAACACCTCGTAGCCGGCGTGGCCGTGGGTCACCATCTCGTTGCGGCTCATGATTTCGTCGTCAATCGACATGACCGTCTGGAAGCGCTTGGCACCGTTCAGGCGGAATATCAGCGTAGAAGGCGCGTGGGTGGCGATGCCCTGCTCGTAGCGTGTGGCCTTGATGCGGATGGGGTGGTTGTCCACCGACTTGTTCTTGCGGATTTCCTTGATGTAATAGAATTTGGCTTTCGACAGGTCCATGTCGTTCAGCAGGAGCAGGTTCTTGCCCGTCAGGCGCGGGGCCACCTCGGGACGCTTGCTGCCGTCGGTCTGGATCACTCTGAGCACCTTCGAGTAGTTTGTCTTCTTCGACGTCAGAATCACGCTGGCCTGACGCGGATAGAAGAAGTTGTAGGGTTTCGTCGTAATCTCCAGCGTACCGTCCTTGCGCTGCTTGCACGTCATCCAGTCGCTGTAGCTGAACAACTCGTATTTCTTGCCTTTGAGCACTTTCACTTCCTTCGTACCGTAATCACCGTCGAATCTCAGTTCGTCCGTGCTCAACTGGATTTCATCCTCTGCAGCAGGCGCTGCGTTCATTTCAACACACATCAGGCAACCCAAAGCCAACAGGCTCCATGCCATTCGCGTCAATACGTTTTTCATTCTGTTTTCCTGTTTTAATTGTTTCTTTTGACCACAAAGATACAAATAAATGAGCGCAGACGGCAAAGAAAAACAAAGTTTTTTTATTTAGGCCGCCGCCAAATGGCTGTATCCCGTCAAAAAAACGCGCCCTTTTATTGACATTTCCGGGGACGGGCATGGGATTTCGGTTCCCCAAAGCGGCGTTTCGGGCCGCAGAAACGGCGTCTCAAAATTTTGAAACGCCGTTTCTGATTTGCCACAATTGACACCTGACGAAAATCTACAGGTTACAACATGATGAATTTGGGGATAAAATCCTGACGTCAGCCCTGCCGCTGGCGCACCGCCTCGAACAACAGAATGGCGGCACTGACCGACACGTTCAACGAGTCCAACCGTCCCAGCATGGGAATGCGGATATGCGCGTCGGCCGCACGGCGCCACACGTCGGTCAGCCCTGTGGCCTCCGTCCCCATTACCAAAGCCGTGCCCCGCCGCATGTCGGCATCGTAATACAACTCCGAATCCTGCAGCTGCGCCGTCAGGATGCGGATGCCCCGCGCCTTCAGAAACGCAATGCACTCGTCCGACGTACAGGCCACGGTCGGCACACTGAACACGGCACCGATGGAACTGCGGATGAGATTCGGATTATACAAGTCCGTCAGCGGGTCACACACCACCACGCCGTCGGCCCCCGCGGCATCGGCACTGCGGAGCACGGCACCCAGATTGCCCGGTTTCTCCACGCTCTCCAACACCATCAGCAAAGGGGCGTTATCCAAGCGCAAATCCTCCAGCCCCGTCTGCCGCGACCGCACCACAGCCACCACGCCCTCCGTGCCACCGCGGTAAGCCAACTTGGCATACACCTCAGGCGTCACCTCGTAACAGGCAGCACCGGCCGCACGCGACAACACCCCGTCGGCATCCTTCAAAAGCGATGGACACAAAAACACACTGTCAACCACGAAACCGGCATCCAGACAATGGCCCAGCTCACGACGGCCCTCGACCACAAACAACCCCGCGCGCCGGCGCTCAGACGACTTCTGCTGCAAAGCCACCAGCTGCTTCACACGCGGATTCTGCAAACTCGTTATTAACGCATTCATCACTTCTTCTGCTTCTTGCTGCAAAAATACAAAAAGAAAAGGAGCCCGGCCCTTCGCCACGCTCCTTTTTTATAGTCTCATGCAGTTTATTAACCTTCCGGCCGTTGCGGATATGCGAGGGAAGTTTTATAAGGCGTTTTATTGATTTTTTGAGGGGTCAGAATGATGAGAGTTGGCAACTTTTCTCTAAATTTGCAGTAAATTTTGCAGTGGGATATGCGAGTACTGATAGTAAACACTTCGGAACGCACGGGCGGCGCTGCCATTGCGGCGAGCCGTCTGCGAGACGCGCTGATTGACAACGGCGTGAAGACAAAAATGTTGGTTCGCACGAAGGAGACGGACAATGTGTCGGTGGCGCAACTGCGGCAGTCGCCGATGTTGCGTTTCAATTTCCTGTGGGAACGGGGACGTATCTGGCTGGGCAACAGCCTGAGCCGCGACCATTTGTTCGACATCGACACGGCCACGCGGGGCAGTGACATCACGCGGTTGCCTGAATTCAAGGAAGCCGACGTTATCCACCTGCATTGGGTGAACCAGGGCATGCTGTCGCTGAAAGGTTTGCGCAAAATTTTGGACTCAGGGAAACCGGTGGTGTGGACCATGCACGACATGTGGCCTTTCACGGGCATTTGCCACTATGCCCACGACTGCCAGCGCTACGTGAGCGGTTGCCACGACTGCCCACTGCTGAAGAATCCGGGTGAGAAGGACATGGCGTGGCGCACGTTCCGCCGCAAGGAGGAGACGTATGTCCCGAAAAACATGGCCTTCGTGGCTTGTAGCCGTTGGCTGGCCGACCAGGCGCGCCAGAGCCGCCTGCTGCGGGGCATGCCCGTGACCGACATCCCCAACCCCATCAACACGGCGCTGTTCAAGCCCCGCGACAAGGAGAAAGTGCGCGAGGCGTGCCGTTTGCCGCAGGACAAGAAGCTTATTCTCTTCAGTGCGTTCCGTACGACGTCGCCCATCAAGGGACTGAACTATTTTTCCGAGGCCTGCAAGCTCTACGACCGACGTCACCCGGAGATGCGCGAGCAGATTGCCATCGTGGCCGTGGGACGCGACGCGGAGCAACTGCAGGGCATGTTCACTTATCCTGTCTATCCCATGGGATATGTGTCGGACGAGCATCGCATGGCCGACATCTACAACGCTTGCGACGCTTTCCTGATGCCGTCGCTGCAGGACAATCTGCCCAACACCATCGTGGAGGCCATGGCGAGCGGGCTGCCGTGCATTGCCACCGCCGTGGGCGGCATCCCGCAGATGATCCACCACCGCGAGAACGGCTATCTGGCCGAACCGCGCCAGGCCGACGACCTGTGCCGCGGACTGGAGTGGCTCTTCACCTGCAACTACAGCATCGTGTCGAAGACTGCACGCAGTTTCGCCGTGAACGAGTATTCGGGACACAACGTGGCCATGCGCTACATCGAGATATACAACCAATTGTGCAACACGTTCTATGAATAGACCCGAGGACATCAAGATCACCGTGGCCACCGTGACCTACAACGCGGAGGCCATGCTCGAGCCGACGCTCCACAGCGTGGAGGAACAGACCCACCGCAACGTGGAACACCTCATCGTCGACGGCAACTCGGGCGACAATACGCTGGAGCTGGTGCGTGAATATCTGGAGCGCAACGGCGCCGAAGCCGAGCGGCACGAAATCATCCTGGTGAGCGAGCCCGACGAAGGGCTCTACGACGCCATGAACAAAGCCCTCAGGAAAGCCACCGGACACTACATTGTCTATATGAACGCGGGCGATACCTTCCACAGCGCCGACACGCTGGAAACCGTAGCCCGCTGCGCCTTCGAGAAAAGGCTCTCCAACGCCCGGCCGCAAGAGCCCGGTCTTCCCGCCGTTGTCTACGGCCAGACCGACGTGGTCGACGAGGAAGGGCACTACCTGCGCCCCCGTCACCTGACGGCACCCGCGCGACTGACATGGCGCAGTTTCCAACGCGGCATGCTGGTGTGTCACCAGGCTTTCTTTGCCCGCACCGACCTGGCGCAGCAGTGTCCCTACGACCAGCGCTACCATTTCTCGGCCGACTTCGACTGGTGCGTGCGCATCATGCGTCTGGCCGCCCGCAAAAAGCTGCCTCTCGTTTACACCGGTGCCACTCTGGCCGATTTCATGGACGGCGGCATGACTACAAAGAACCACAGCCTGTCGCTGCGCGAGCGTTTCCGCATTATGACGCGTCACTACGGCTGGCTGCCCACCGTCGTATGGCACGGGTGGTTTCTGATGCGGCGGTTGTTCAAACGAAAGAAATAAAAAGTGATATCCCATGACAAGAAGCGGCGCCGCAAAATTTCGAGGCGCCGCTTCTGATTTTTGAAACGCCGCTTCGTAGAAACGAAGCGGCGTTTCCGTAACATTTAGCGCCGGCGGTAATACCATCCGCAGGCAAAGGGGAAGTAGAGTGCGCGCAACCACGTAAGAAACGAAGAGCAGCTTTCCTCACCATAGAAGAGATGCTCGCGGTGACGTACGAAGAAACGTATGCGCCGTCCAAAGTTGAGCAGTCCCCTGCCCTGCTGCAAGCGCGCCATTTCAAGGCAGTCGTCGCGCTGAGGGGTATGGAACGGCAACGGAAGCAGTATTTTCTCAACGACGGCAAAGCGTTTGCGCACCCGGGCCTGCAACTCGGGATGCCGGAACAGCGTGGTGGCAACAAAGCGTAACGCCGACAGTTTTCCCTCCGTCGGTTTGTAAGCCGTGGCTGCACCGGCGTGACGGCGGAAATGCACCAATACGTCGTCAACAAACACAATGCGACCGGCAGCCGCAGCAATGAGTTGCAGCTGCCAGTCGTACAAGTAGGGGCATTGTTCGCCGTCGGGCAGGAAATCGAGAAGTTCGCGACGCATCAGAAACGTGTGACCCGGCAATGCGCCGATGTAGGCCACACGCAGCAAATGGAAATTGGGGCGACGGCGGTCACGTGTCACCGGAAAACCTTCGTCGGAGAAGGGCACGCTGTAACCGGAACATATCAGGGCATCGCCAATGGCTGCAGCCTGAAGTTCCAGTTTGCGCGGTTCCCACAGATCATCCTGGTCGCAGGGCGCCAGATAGTCGCCCGTGGCCTGCCTCATGGCGGAAAAGAAATTAGGGTTAATGCCGTGTGGGCCGTCGTTGCGGAGAAGACGTACCTGCGGATGGCCGGCGGCAAAAGTCTCAAGCCACTCCCAGGTGCCGTCGGTGGAGCCGTCGTCCTGCACCAGTATTTCGTGGACGGGATAGGTCTGCTCTAATACCGTCTGCAACTGTTCCTGCAGGTGGCGCACCCCGTTGTAGGTGCACATCACGACGGATATTTTCAACACACGGTCCATCGGAACGGACAGTTAGCGGCGGGTCTTGTGACCCTTGGTCACCACAATACCCTTGGCAACATCGGAACGGACACGACGACCCTGCAAGTCGTAGGCCCCGGAGGTCTGTGACGAGGCTTCCTGACTTATCTGACGGATGCCTTCCTCACCGATACTAAAGGTGTAATAGTCGCATTCGGGCAATCCGTCTTCCTTCAGCAGGTACACGCTGTTTATTGCCAACGACGTGGACGACGATGTGGACATGCGGCATTGGTTCTCCGTATACGTCAGAGTATAGAACGAACCTGCTGTCAGTCCGCGCAGAGATGCCGCCGTACCATGCAGCAACGCGGTTTCCTCATACACACGGTCTGTCTTGCAAAGACCGAGAATCACTTTGGCGCTTGCTTCACCCACGAGGATTACCGGCATGAAAGCCGGGATAGTGTCCATTTCCACTTTCTGCAGATGGACAACACCGTCGGCAGTGACATTGCCAACCGTATAGGCCGTAGCCTCAGCCGGTACAATCATGCCGAAAGGCATACAGACACCTGTCATGCCTCCCGCGTTAAGCGATACCGCTATTTGGTCAACCGGTTCCAAATACCATTGTCCAGCGGCCTCGGTCGTCTTGCCGGCCACGGGATTCGACGAACTGTTTAAGGCAATGCCGTAAGGTGCAGTCCAATAAGCGCCGATAGAGTATTTGAAAAGACCGCGGTCAGTCAAATAAGCCGGTTCTGCCTCTTCTTTCTCCGCCGTCATAAGTTTACCATTATTACTGCTGGCCGGGATGAGAGCGAGGTAACGGCCTTCAACGCCCATCATGTAGCCATTTTCGGTATCCAGCGGCTCAAACGTCCACACCTGGTCTGCCCGGTTGGTGGTCGTGCGGCTGGCCAAGGAACCGTCAGCACCCAATGTCAGGTAATTCCGGTTGGAGCTGACCGAACGCACACGATAGAGAGCCGTCTCCGGGGTAAACTCCACTTTCTTCACGTTGGCAATGATGCTGTTCACCTCTTCGATGTCGGCCAGAGTCAAATCGGTGCGTGCCGCCAAATCACGAAGCGTCTGTATGTCGTCCTCGTCAGTAATGCTACCCACGACCCCGGCAGGTAACTTGAGCCATGTGGCAATGTCGGCTACAGACTGTTTCATCTCGTTGAACATGTCGATGTCGTGGAGACGCTGCAACGCATCTTCGTCAGACAACTGCTGTGAAATGTTGTCGTAAAGAATGAATGTGGTGCCCGTACCCGTTGTAGTGGCACGCTGGACCGCAGTGGTTTCAGACGTGGGATTGGCTGAAAGATAATACTTGTCCTGCTTAATCGTGAAACCGGTGCTGTTGCTGACAGCCGTAATCACAGTCTCCCGAGGTTGGTCGCTGAGCAACGACGCCTGCGTCATGTCAAGGTAGACACCCAATCCGGGATTGTACACATAGTAACTTCCGAAACGTTCGGAGCGAATGATTTGCCAATTGTTTATCGGCAACGTGACATCCACCTTGCCACGGGTTGACTCATGGGCGCCGGATACGGTGGCTTCGCCCAGTGCCAGTCCTTTCACGCTTTCCTTCTCGTTTCCAATCACCACACCACGTCCGTTGGCGTTGCACAACTGATAGAGGCGTGTGGAGCCGATGTTACTTACTTCCTTCACTTTTGCGTAACGCAGTGGCGTGGCCTGCTGTGACACCCGGCTTACAGCTTCAAACAAAGCTTCGCCGTCGGCAGGCTGGCCATCAGCATAGAGTTGGATGACTTCCTGCAGGTCGCTGGCAGCATAGTTTCCGAACGTATTGGCCTTTTCAATCATGTCGGAAGCCAAAATCTTGGCTGCTTCCGCCTTGTCGGCGTTACGGAGATAAAGTTCATTTATCATCAGATGCTTGCCATAGCCCTGATTGAACATCACACGGAAGTAACGCGACTGAACCGTTTGGTCGAAATAGACCACGTTACGGTGTGCATTTTCCACCGTTATGGGGCCGGCAGCCAATGTCCACGACGTACCGTTTTCGGATGTGTACAGGCTCACCGACTTGGCGTGATAGTTGTTTCCGCGGGCTGTATAGAAAGCCAGGCTATTCACTTCGACCGTTTCTCCAGCATCAAGATTAAGCCAGTGGGGATAGTTGTAAGTACCGCCGGTATATTTCGAGTGCCAGTAGGAATTCTCGTTCCCGTCAATGGCCTTTGCTGCCGGTCCGCTGTTGCCCTCGTTCGTCGTATTCTCGTCCGAATAAGCCATCAGCATCCATTGGCTCAGGTCGTAGTTACCGGTTGCGGCGTTGAGACGGTTCTCCATTTTGCCTGCCTCGTCTTTTTTGATAGCTTGGTCCACTCGGGCCATAAGGGCTTCCAGATTGATGGTGTCCACACAAACGTTTTCCAAAGGCAGCGGCACATAGTTCACCGTGTCATGAGTATCCATGTAACCTCCTGTGGAGAGGAAGAAACAGTTGCCATACTTGGGATAGGCTCCGTGACCATAGTCAGTACGCGAATTACGGTTGCCGTTACCCTGCGTGTGGCCATAGGTCACGCGGTTGCGGTTGTACCATTGTCCACTGGCCAGCGAGCGCATATAGCCGTTGCGGAAATAAGCACGGTGTTCATAGTTACCGCCTTGGTTGGAGAAAGGTTCCAAGAACGAATACCAACCGGCAAAATAGTTCTTCTGTCCGCTCACGCGGTGAGTACAGATGTACTTCCATGCCGGGTCATTATCCATTTTGTACCACGCGCTGACCAACACGTTCTGATATTCAAACGTAGAGTCATTACCGTTACGGTCCTTGACTGTCACTAGCGTGTTCTCTGGGCGCACGTTGGTAATAAACTGAATCCAATGGCCCGGAGTCCAGTATGAGCCGTTCTGCAGGAAGGCCTGGCTGCCTGTTCCTTCACCCGTAAAGTGATTGAGTATCACTTCGGGGCCGGCATCGAGAGCCCGGCTTTGCAGGTACTCGGGCAATTCTTTGTTCTTATCCATGTCGCCGGCATCCCACATGGAGAAAAGGATGTTGTGATTGAAATCCTTCCACATGGAGCCGCTCGGACCTTTCACGCTCTGAATGCCCATATAGCCGTTGAGCACACCGAGCGCCATGATGTATGTGTCGATCATCTCCTCTTCCACTGGCACCATTACTTCCAAATAGCACCAGTCGTAACTGGGGCCGCTGGGAGCGTCAGGATGACTCGAACCCCAGTCGTGCAGGTGCACTGATGGCGGTATGAAAATATCGCTTACCTGCACTTTCTTATTTTCCACATGTGAGAATTCCAGCAATTTCAGCGTTTGTATGGCATCGGCCGAGGGACTGGACAACACGAAATAGTACCAAGTGTCTTTCGGCAATACAATATCTGGCAAGACTTCTATGGTACGTGCGGCCGACGAAGACTTGGCCGGCACGTCCACTTTGCCGGTATAAATGGTGTCGCCCGTGGTGGGGTCGACAACGCGCACATTAATCACCGGCCGAGCGCTTGAACGGATAGTCATTATGGCGTCGGCTTTGATATGGCCGTCAGGCATACGCAGACAATAGCACATCTCCGTGTTTACCGTCGAGGGCCATGTCAGCGCAGACTTGCTCGTGGAAGCCGTCACAGGATGGCCTTCATAGTCCACGTAGCAGTTGGCTCCCCACACCGTGTCCTTTTTCTCCTGATAATCCTGGGCCACGGCACCGGTCAGTCCCAGTAGCGTGGACAACACAAATGTTAAAAATAACTGTCTCATAACGGTTCTTGCTTATTCTTGTTGCAAAATTACAAATTCTTGGGAGTTCACCCGAAGAATAAGAAAAAAATCATCCGGTCCTCGTCGAAAGAACCGGATGACGGTATATCATTTTACTGATTTCGTTTCTTCTCGTTAGAGTTTCGGACCGGCAGCCACGAGTGCCTTGCCGGCTTCGTTGCCTTCGTACTTCACGAAGTTCTTGATGAAGCGGCCGGCGAGGTCTTTGGCCTTTTCTTCCCAAACGGAAGCGTCGGCATAGGTGTCGCGCGGGTCGAGAATCTTCGGGTCAACGCCGGGCAGAGCCGTGGGCACCTCGAAGTCAAAGTAAGGAATCTTCTTCGTGGGAGCCGTCTTGATGTGGCCGTCCAGGATGGCGTCGATGATGCCGCGGGTGTCCTTAATGGAGATGCGCTTGCCCGAGCCGTTCCAACCGGTGTTCACCAGATAAGCTTTGGCACCGCTGCGTTCCATCTTCTTCACCAGTTCCTCGGCATACTTCGTGGGATGTAGTTCCAGGAAAGCCTGGCCGAAGCAAGCGCTGAAGGTCGGGGTCGGTTCGGTGATGCCGCGTTCGGTACCGGCGAGCTTGGCCGTGAAACCGGAGAGGAAGTAGTACTTCGTCTGTTCCGGAGTCAGGATGCTCACGGGAGGCAGCACGCCGAATGCGTCGGCAGAGAGGAATATTACGTTCTGGGCGGCAGGACCGGAGCTTACGGGGTTCACCGTCTTCACGATTTTCTCGATGTGCTCGATGGGGTAGCTGACGCGGGTGTTCTCGGTCACGCTCTTGTCCTTGAAGTCGATCTTGCCGGCGGCATCGACGGTGACGTTCTCCAACAAGGCATTGCGCTTGATGGCGTTGTAGATGTCGGGCTCGCTTTCCTTGTCGAGGTTGATGA
>CAMZHB010000005.1 GCA_947306605.1 uncultured Prevotellaceae bacterium
GCACTGCCTCCGTCAATGATGCAGATAAAGGATCCGTCTTCCTGCTCCATGCCGCGAACGCCTTCGTGGGAAAGGATGTTGGGATACACGTACTCCAGTCCGGCAGGTTTGTAGGCTCCGTGGAAGTCGACAAGCAGATGCAGGTCGGCAGCCTTCTGGGCGGTGCGCTCATAGAAGTTGACGATTTCCTGATCGTGACGGTCCATGAAGTCAATCTTCATGCCGACGACACCCATCTTGGCATAGTGTTCCATGCACTCGGGGTAGTTGGTGATGGAAGTCCATGAGAACCAGAGCATCACACCGACATGTTTCTCCTTGCCATAACGGATGAGTTCGGGGATGTCGAGGCCTTCACGTATTTCGTAGGCGGTGTTGCGCTTTGCCAGCCAGCCATCGTCGATGATGATGTAGGGGATACCGTATTTGGAGGCGAAGTCGATGAAATACTTGTAGGTCTCGGTGTTGATACCGCTTTTGAAATCCACGTCCGGGCCATAGACATCCCAACCGTTCCACCAGTCCCAGCTGACCTGGCCCGGCTTGATCCACGAGATGTCGCTGATTTTGCACTTCCCGGCCAGACGGGTGGCAATGGTGCACTCCAGCAACTCGCCGTCGTTGCGGGTGATGACGAAATAGCGCCAGGGCAGGCTGCGGGTGCCGGCCGTCTTGGCAATGTAGGGCTTCTGTCCGTCTCCGGTGCTCGACGGCACGGGCGGGAAAGCTCCGGTCAACTCATTTGTGCCGTTGCCTTTGAGGAACATGCCGGGGTAATCCCACTGGTCACTCTCGCTCATGAGGATTTTGTAACCATTGTTCGTGTTGAAGAGCACGGGCAAGTTGGCTACACCGTGTTCTTCTTTTACTTCGTTCACTTTTCTGTGGCTGTAAACCTGCTCGCTCGACGTGTGGTAGCTGCGGTTCATCTGCATGTGTGTCAGATAAGCGGTGTCGAGCCCCAGTGTCAGCGTTTCGTCTTCCACCGTCATCTCCTTGCCCTGAGCCGTGATGAATCGGTAGGCTACGGCGTCATTGTAAACGCGGAACTGTACGCTGTAGTTGTCCTTGAACGTCAGCGTGGCCACGTTGCACTTGTTCTCCACGGCCTGTTTTTTTAGAGGGAACAGCGGGCGGATGGTTTCGTCAATCTTAGACTGTTTCGTGCCTTTGAACTTGGGATTCTGGCCAATGACGGTGCCGTCGGCCAATTTCAGTCCCATTGTGTTGTCTTGCATCAAAAGATTGCCGTCGCAGCTGACGCTGTACGAAAGCATTTTACCGGCTGTATTCACGGTTACGGCCACTTTACCGTCGGGCGACGTCAACTTCACGTCGGCCCACAAGCCTGTCTGCACCAATAGCATCAGGCTGAAAAGAAACATGTTTTTTTTCATTCTATTAATTGAGTTAGTTTATAGTTCTGTGGAATTCTTTTGAGGGAATTTTTTGTGGAGGAACTCGTCCACCCATTCGTAATAGTTGTCCAAATCAGTTGTGGTACCGTCCTTGCGCATGCGGTCGATGGCTTTTTGACCTTTGGCAATAATAAGGTCTTCCAGGGGTTTCAGTTGTTGCATGATTCCTGATCCCTCTTGGTTGATGAGTTTGGCCAGATTGATGTAGTCACGGTCGCTGCCTTTGGGCAGTGAGAAGATTTGTGCCTTGAGGCGGAAACTCTGTGTGGTTAACCACGAGACACCTTTCTCGTCGGCTTGTATCACTTTAGGCAAGTGCCCGGATGGTGTGATGACTACGGGAACGGTCACGCAGGTTAAAGGATAGCCTATGATGGTCCAGCCTATGGTGTAGCTGCCTGGCTCACCGGGCTTCACACCTTGGACCAGCAAGCACGAAGATGTGATGTAGCGTGGGATGAAGTCGCGGAAATTAACCCATGTGGTGTCTTCTTTTGATAAAGGCAAATTGCTCCACAAGTCCACTCCGGTAAGTCCGTGGCGCAGGTGACGTGGTGCGGACGTTATCAATTTTTCGGCTTTGAAGGGCCGGTGAGTGTGTTTCATGAAGTAGGTGATAGCATAGAAACGCTCCACGCCTTGGTCGCGCTTGCGGTCACCTGAAAGGCCGTGATTGGTGCGCAACAGATAACCTTCTGGGGCCACTGCGGGGTCGTTGGCGTCGAATTTGACGTAACCCTGGTTGCCGGTTTCATAATAGGCACAGCCGCCGTGAGCATCTATGACCCCGAAATTGGCATCCACGCAGAGAGGGCGGGGCAGGGTGTCAAGCAAGTGCTCAAAATCTTCAAGCGTGGCACAAACTTCGAGGGCTCTTCGCATGAGTACACCTTCCAGTTCCAGTTTTTCGTCTTTCTCGTTCAGATTATAGGCCGCGGTATTCATGATGGCAAATCCTGTTTCGTTGTGTCCGGCCCATATTTCTTTGGCCGTAGTATCCTTGGCATTGGCGATACCTGCATAGCGGTATTTTTCTCCCTGTTTTAGCACGGTGATGTTGCTCAGAGTGCCCGTATCGCGGTTCTTAAATAAAATCGGGCGTCCGTCGCTGGTGGCCTTTCCTGAAATGATAAACGATGTGCACGCTTGGCTCCACTGGTTGCCAACGATTGCGAGCACGAGTATGAGTACAAAATTACGGAGAGTTTTCATTGGTGGATTTTTTATTACTCTATTGATAGATTGTATGGATAGATTTCGTCTCCTTTCCTGTAAACTTTTGGAGCCGCCGTCACTACGAGCCACAGATGTTTTATTTCCATGTCTTTCGGTGCGGTATAGGCGACAGTGCCGTTGATGCCTTCGCCTGTCGCTCCATAGATGGGAGTGCCGTCGGCTGTCACAGCAACAAAACCATACTTCCAGTTGGCAACGTCGCGGTTTTTCTCATTCACTTCGCCTTTGAAACTGACTGTTACGGTTTGTCCCGGCTGCGGTAGCGTCACTGTTTCTACATTGAACCCGTAGTTGCCCAACTCACGGCTTTTCACGTGCCAGCGGTTGGCGTATGGGGCGGCATCCTGCCGCACACGGGGCATGTCATAGGTGACCAGGCGGCGGTAACAGTCAAGCATTTCTTCGTTGAATTGTTCCTGAGTTTGTCCGGTCACCCGCATATATACCTGTGCAGGGTCTTCACCGCGACGCACTTGGCGGTAAAGTTCAGCCAGCACGGTTCGGCTGTGTTTCCAACCCCAGTATTCCAAAACGTATGGCGAATGATAGATATTGTCGCGGTCGAACAGGCGCAGGTGGGTCCGGTTCATGAAGTCTTTCCAATGGTAATTTTCGTCGGTCATCCACTGTGGGTTCACTTGCCATAGCATCCACTGTGATGTCATCTCGTGAAACCCTCCCAGATGGCCGCGTCCTCCCAGTCCGTCACAGCGCACTTGGCTCTGAAAAGAGTGACCAAGCTCATGGGCTATGCAATTGAGCTTGCGGTCTTGCAGACGGTTGGGGGCAACCCACAGGGCGCCTATCTGTCCGTCGTAGTCGCCTCCATAGGCTGTGCCTTCCAGGGAATAACGTATCATGACCATCATGCGGTAGTGCTCTGCTTTCGAACCGGGCCGGATGAACTGCAGTGTGTCGCGGTAGAAGGCATAGTAGTGTTCCAGACGGTTGATAAGGTTGTCCAGATCCACTTTCATGGGTTTGCCGTTGAGGTCGGGGGCTTGGCTCAGGTCCGGGCCGAAACCGCGTTCCCAAAACACGGCAAAGTTTTCCGATGTCTTCATGCGTCGGAACGACCATTGTGAAGTGTCGCTCTGCAGGTCCATCTTCCGTAAGTCGCGGGGAATATAGATTTCTTTCCCTTCGGGCGCAATGTAGCCCTTGACTTCGGTCGAGAGTATGATGACGTCGTTGCGCGGACGGTCTTCGTCGGTAGTGGCCACGCGCTGTATCTTGTCCACCACATCGAGCCCCTCGGTCACTTCGCCGAACACCGTGTACTGGCCGTCCAGGTGGGGCGTGCCGCCTTGCTTCATATAAACTTTCTGAATATCCTCAGGCATGGAAATGCCAGTACGCTCTTTTACGCGTGCGGCCATTTCTTTTATCTCGCTTTTGCTGAATCGCTTGCCCCAGACTATATAGAACTGTGAGCCGCTGCTCATGCGTTTGGGGTTCACGTCGTCGCCTTCGCGTGCGGCTGCGAGCACCCCGCGTTTATGGAATAACTGCGGAAAGCGTATCTCTGCCGGCAAGTCATATCCCGGTCCGCCTTCACCCAGATGGTCGCTCAGGTCTGCTCCCTTCGAATCGGGGTCGCCGCCCTGTATCATGAAATCGCGGATGACACGGTGGAAGAGCAGGCTGTCGAAGAAGTGCTCTCGGCACAGGCGCATGAAGTTGTCGCGGTGTACAGGCGTTTCGTCGTAGAGCGCCACGGTGATATCGCCGTGCGATGTGTGCAACGTTACCTGTGTACGCGATTCTTCAGCGGCAAGGAGGCCGAAAGTACACGCACTGAGGGCTAAGAATAGCGCGAGGAACTGTCTCATGAAATCTATACCTTATTATATATAATGCAGATAGGTTTGCAAAGATAATAAATTATTTGTAATTGTGCCTTTTGACGGCCTATTTATTTTGATAGGCAATTTCAGTTTGGCGGTTTTTGGTTTTCGGCGTACGGCAGTCGGCTGGCCAGGGGCGGCGGAATATCTTTGAAAAACGAAGCGGCGTTTCAAAATTTTGAGACGCCGTTTCTGATTTTTGAAGTCCGACCTTTGAAAATCTATCTGCTATGTCGTGCCAACGAAATGCGTTTTCGTGTTGAAAGGATAAATTTTGTTGGTCTTGAGGCCATTTTGTGAAAATTTTCGGATATTCCCCACCAAAATAGTAAAAATTTTATATCAGATAATCAGTATGTTATAATAAATATTCGGTTTATTGAAAAAATTTTTTAGAGTTTATGTGGAGAATTGTGGGGAATTTTGTAATTTTGAAACCGAAACAGACGAAGTATCTTCTTATGCGATTCATAGGAACAGTTGATGCGAAAGTTGACCAGAAGGGACGGGTGTTTGTGCCTGCCCTGTTCCGCCGCTCCCTGCGGGGTGAGGAGGCGGAGAGGCTCATCATGCGTAAGGATATCTTTGAAAACTGTCTGGTGATATACCCTGAGAGTGTGTGGAACGAACGTCTTACAGAACTTCATGGCCGTCTGAGCGTTTGGAACCGTGAGCAGCAGCGGATGTTCCGCCAGTTTGTGGCCGACGTGGAGTGGCTCACGCTCGACAGCAACGGGCGTATATTGTTGCCTAAACGCTACCTGCGCATGGCGGGCATAGAACAAGATGTGACGTTCATAGGCATGGACAGCACCATAGAGATTTGGGCCAAGGGCGCACATGAGGCTGAAAACGGAATGCCGGAACTGGGCGACGCCCTGCAAAGTGTGATGGAATGAAGACAGAGGCCGGTTGCTATCACGTGCCGGTGATGCTCCGGCAGACCTTGGAAGCGCTTGACATCAAGCCCGACGGAACATACGTGGACGTGACCTTTGGCGGCGGAGGACACAGCCGCGCCATTTTGGAACGTCTGGGACCACAGGGACGTCTCTTTGCTTTCGACCAAGATGCTGACGCCGCAGCCAATGTGCCTGAAGACGATGACAGGATTACCTTTGTGATGAGTAACTTCCGTTACCTGAAGCAGTGGCTCCGTTATTACGACGTGTACGAAGTGGACGGAATCCTGGCTGACCTGGGCGTTTCGAGCCATCATTTCGATGAGGCTGAACGGGGGTTCTCGTTCCGTGAAGATGGTCCTTTGGATATGCGAATGAACCGCAAGGCTCGCCTGACGGCTGCCGATGTGGTCAATCAATATGAGGCCGGGCAATTGGCAGATGTGTTCTATTACTACGGAGAACTGCGCCAGGCCCGCGCACTGGCTGCCGCTTTGGTCATGAAGCGTGAACAGCAACCGCTGGCTACGGTCGGCGAACTGGTTGAGGCCGTGTCGCCCGTACTGGGCCGGCAAAGGGAGAAGAAAGAAATGGCCAAGGTGTTTCAGGCCCTGCGCATCGAGGTGAATCAGGAAATGACCGCTCTGCGCGATATGCTCGACAGCGTTCACCATGTGCTGTGTCCGGGCGGGCGACTGGTTGTCTTGACATACCATTCTCTCGAAGACAGGCTGGTGAAGAACGTGATGCGTGCGGGAAACAGCGACGGAAAGGTAGAAACGGACTTTTATGGCAATCGTTTGAGCTTTTTCCGGCCGTTGGGTGGAAAGCCGTTACAGCCGACACCTCAGGAACAGGCCGAAAATCCGCGCAGCCGCAGTGCCAAATTGCGCGTGGCCGAGCGAACAGATGTTTCGGAATAGGTTGAATGAAAGTGACAGGAAAACAATAAAGGCGATGTCGAAGAAATATAAAGATGTGGAAGCGTTGGCAGAGATAGCCTCCTCGGAAGTTGACGAGGAAAACGACGTGGTGGTTGAAAGCGAACCCGCGGATGACATGTCCGTCGACGAGGTTGACGACGACGATTCTCGCACTAACGCACAGAAGGCCATCGAAGCATTGCGTGACGACGATGAAGAAAGTACAAGTGTCACGCTGAAAGCCGTGCTTGGCGGGGACATCTTCAGCGTGTCGTGGCTGCGTCGCAATTTGCCGTTCTTTATCCTCATTATGATCATGCTGGTGCTCTATATCACCAACCGTTATGCCGCCCAGAAGGAGATGATTCGCATTGACAATCTGAAAAAAGAACTTTCCGACGCCCGCAACCGCGCCACCAGCCGTTCTTCGCAACTGCTTCAACTCAGTCGTGAGAGCAAGGTGGTGGAGTTTCTCAAACATACCCCCGACAGTGCCCTGAATGTGGCCTCGCAACCGCCTTTTACGATAGTTAATGATCTTCAAACTGCCGAATAACGGATGAAATACTTCGCGAATAAACAGATTATCAGTCATTATCACGTCATTGCGTTCGTGTTTACCCTGCTTGGCTTGGCCATTGTGGGCAAAGCGGCTTACACCATGTTTTTCAAGCGGGCATATTGGGGCGAAATGGCCAATCGTTTCGTGAAAGATTCCGTTGTGGTGAAGCCCATGCGCGGCAACATATATTCTGCCGACGGCCAGTTGCTGGCCACATCGTTGCCGGAGTATACGATATATTTGGATTATATTGTTTCGGAGAAGGATTCGGTTCGCCGTGAGAAATGGCAGCGTGAGCGCGACTCGTTGCGTACAGTAAAACTGGACAGTATTTGCGAGGGACTGCACCGTATTTTACCCGACAAATCGGTGAGTTGGTATAAGGAACGGATAGTCGAAGGAGCCAAGAATAAAAAGCACTATTGGAAGATTTATCCCAAGCGTATTTCGTTTATCGACTACAAGGAAGTGAAGAAGTTGCCATTCTTCAACCTTGGTCCCAACAAAAGCGGTTTCCAATGCGAGGAATTCCACGAGATGAAGAAGCCTTTCGGCTCGTTGGCCGCACGTACCATTGGTGAAATTGACGGTCAATCGGATACGGCGCGCTACGGCCTGCAGTATGCTTACGACAGCCTGTTGCGCGGTACGCCCGGCATCGTGCATCGTCAGCGAGTGCACAACCGTTATCTTCCCATCGTGGACGTGCCGCCGGAGAACGGTGCCGACATTCGCACGACAATCAATGTGCAGTGGCAAGACTTCTGCGAAAAAGCCATTGTGGACAAATTAAAGGAGATCGGTGGCAGTGTTGGCGTAGTCATCTTGATGGAGGTAAAGACGGGTGACGTGAAAGCTATCGTAAACATGACCCGCTGTGCCGACGGAGAGTACTATGAAGTAAAAAATAATGCACTCACCAATCTGATGGAGCCCGGTTCGGTGTTCAAGCCCATGTCGTTCATGGTGGCATTCGAGGACCGGAAAATCAAGATTGACCAGACCGTTGACGTGGGCAACGGTGTGCGTCAGATGTATGGCAGAAAAATGAAGGACCACAACTGGCGCCGAGGCAACGGCTATGGTGTTATCACCGTGTCGGAGTGTTTAGAAAAATCGTCAAATGTGGGCGTGAGTGTATTGATAGACAAAAACTATCACGACCATCCCGAACAATTTGTTAACGGTTTGTACAAAATTGGCGTGGCCGAAGATTTGAAATTGGACATCCCCGGTTATTCCCGTCCAAACATCCGTCGCCCCAAGCCTGACGGCAGCAACTGGTCAAAGACGGCTTTGGCGTGGATGAGTATTGGTTACGAGACCCAAATGTCGCCTATGAGCGTGCTGAACTTCTATAACGGTGTGGCCAACAATGGCCGGATGATGCGTCCGCGGTTTGTGACCGAGGCTTTGCGCGATGGTGAGGTTATCAAGACTTATCCGCCGCAGGTAGTGCGTGAAAAGATGTGTTCCGACTATGCTCTGCAAAACATCCAGACATGTCTGCGCCGCGTGGTGAGCCGTGGACTGGGCAACCGCGCTGGTTCGCCTAATTTCAGCGTGTCTGGAAAGACGGGTACGGCGCAAGTGTGGGGTAAGGGCGGTTTCACCTCCAGTTATCTCATATCTTTTGCCGGCTATTTCCCGTCCGAGGCGCCCAAATACAGTTGTATTGTCTGCATTGAGAAACACGGTTTGCCGGCATCGGGCGGTTTGCACTGCGGTCCGGTGTTCCGTCAGGTCGCCGAGATGGTTATGTCGTCGACGGTTGAGCCCACGCTTGCCGAGGCCAAAGACACGTTGCGTTCACACATGCCTCTGGTGGACTATGGCAACCTGATGTATGCCAATCGTGTGCTCAGTGATTTGAATGTTGCTTCCGATGTCAACTGGACGCCAGGTGACGCTGACCATTCCGTTTGGGGACGGGCCGTAAGTTCAAACAAGAAAGTGAAACTCGTGCAAATGTCGCTGACCGAAGACCAAGTGCCCGACGTGAAGGGAATGGGTGCCCGCGATGCCATCTATCTGTTGGAAAAGATGGGACTCCATGTACGCTTGCAGGGCTATGGCCGCGTGGTGTCGCAGAGTTTGCCTGCCGGACAGACGATTAAACGGGGTGAGACGGTGGTGTTGCAACTCCATATGACAGGTGCGAAGAAGGATGACTTTGTGGAAGATGAACCGGTGGCGCCCGATTCGGTTGCAGAGAAGAAGGATAGCGCCGTTGTGCCGAAACCTCAGCCGGAGCAGAAACAGCTTGTTCAAAATTAAAATACACTTGGAATAAACAATGTCGGATCTCGGAGAAACAATGTCGGACTTCGGAAAGACGAAACCGGGTTTAGGAAAAAGAATAAAAGATTGACGCTATATGAAGTTTCAGAACCTTTTGAAAAACATTGAAGTAAAGCAGATAGTTGGTGACGCCCTCGTTGAGGTGAGCGGCATCAACATCGATTCGCGCCTGGTGAAGCCCGGCGATATCTTTGTTGCCGTGCGCGGTACGCAGGCTGATGGCCACCAGTTCATACCTAAAGCTGTGGCCGCCGGGGCCTGTGCCGTTGTATGTGAGACTTTGCCCGATCCGTGTCCCGAAGGCGTTACGTTTGTTCAGGTGTCTGATTCGGAAGAAACCGTGGGCAAAGTGGCCACCGCGTTTTACGGTGACCCGACGTCGCGTATGAAACTGGTGGGCGTGACTGGCACGAACGGCAAGACGACAATCGCAACGCTACTTTACGAGATGTTCATGGCTATGGGCTTCAAGTGCGGTTTGTGTTCTACGGTGTGTAACTATATCGGCGATACCGCTTATCCTACGGAGCACACTACGCCCGATCCCATCACGCTGAACCGTCTGTTGGGCCAGATGGCCGACGAAGGTTGCCAGTACGCCTTCATGGAATGCAGTTCCCATGCCATTCATCAGAAGCGCATCGGCGGCTTGCGCTTTGCCGGAGCCATCTTCACCAACTTGACGCGCGACCACATGGACTATCATAAGACATTCGAGAACTACCGCGACGCCAAGAAAGCCTTCTTCGACGGACTTGACGACAAAGCTTTTGCCATAACGAATCTGGACGACAAAAACGGCTTGGTGATGACGCAGAACACAAAGGCTACGGTGAAGACCTACTCTCAAATGCGCGTGGCAGACTTTCATGCAAAGATTTTGGAAATGTCGTTCGAAGGCATGTTGCTCGATGTGAACGGCACGGAGGTTCATGTGCGCCAAGTGGGCAAGTTCAATGTGTCCAACTTGCTCGCAATTTACGGCGCGGCTGTTATGTTGGGCCGTGAACCGTTGGAGGTGCTCACGGTGTTGAGCAACCTGAAGTCGGTGTCGGGACGTTTTGAAACGGTACACTCCCCAAAAGGCTATACGGCCATTGTCGATTATGCTCACACGCCGGATGCGTTGGTCAATGTGCTCAATGCCATTCAAGAGGTGCTCTGCCATAAAGGCGAAATCATTACCGTGTGTGGCGCTGGGGGTAATCGCGACAAAGGCAAGCGTCCTCAGATGGCTTACGAGGCTGCCCGCTTGAGCAACAAAGTAATCATCACCAGCGATAACCCGCGTTTTGAAGAGCCGCAGGACATTGTGAACGATATGCTGGCAGGTGTGACCGGCGACCAGAAAGACCGCGTGCTCTCGGTGGTTGACCGCAAGGAAGCCATCCGTACTGCTTGCATGTTGGCCAAAAAGGGTGACGTCATTCTTGTGGCAGGCAAGGGTCACGAGAACTATCAGGATGTGAAAGGTGTGAAACACCATTTTGACGATAAGGAAGTGCTGGCAGAAATCTTTGCCTCACAAAAATAAAAACACAGACATAAGATGCTGTACTATTTCTTCAGATTTCTAGATCAATTCGGCATTCCGGGTTCCGGCATGTGGAACTACATCTCGTTCCGCTCGTTGTTGGCCCTGATTTTTGCCTTAGGCATCTCTGCCTGGTTTGGCGGGCACTTCATCCGCTTCATGAGACGCCGCAACATTACCGAAACGCAACGTGACCCGAAGATTGACCCTTATGGCGTGAACAAAGTGGGCGTGCCGTCGATGGGAGGTATCATTATGATTGTTTCGATGCTTGGGACTTATAGTGGGCCTGACGCTGTTTCTGAGTCCCGATGCCGTGATTCGTGAAAATGTAGAGGTACAGCAAAGCAATCGTGTGACTCAGGTAACGCACAAGTCTGACCCGGTGAAATCGACGAAAACGACGATACCGTTCTTCAAGTCCAATAACTTGGATTATGCCGAGGTGATGGCTTTTTGCGGCAAGTATAAGAATGCGGCGGGGTGGGCTCTCTTTGTGCTTATTACCGTGTTGGTGGTGATGTCGGTGTCCAACGGAGCGAATTTGAACGACGGAATGGATGGCATGGCTGCCGGAAACTCGGCCATCATCGGAATTGCACTGTTGGTGCTGGCGTACGTGTCGAGTCACATAGAATTGGCCGGTTATCTCAACATCATGTATATTCCCGGCACGCAGGAACTCGTGGTCTTCTGCAGTGCATTTGTAGGCGCACTCATTGGTTTTTTGTGGTACAACGCTTATCCTGCACAAATATTCATGGGGGATACGGGTAGCCTTACTATCGGCGGCATCATCGGCGTGTTGGCCGTCATCATCCACAAAGAACTGCTACTGCCGTTGCTTTGCGGCATTTTCTTCGTAGAGAGTTTGAGCGTCATACTGCAGGTGGAATATTTCAAAATGGGTAAGAAGCATGGCCGTAAGCAGCGTGTGTTCAAGCGTACGCCCATTCACGACAATTTCCGCGTGTTGCCCTCCCAGCTTGATCCCGATTGCAGCTACGTATTCCGCGGCTGGCCGCGTGGATGTTGGCATGAATCGAAGGTGACCACACGTTTCTGGATTGTCACCATCATTTTGGCGGCAGCGACAATCATTACATTAAAGATAAGGTAGGGCGTCTCGAACTTCAGAAGCGGCGTCTCAAAAAATACAAGCGGCGTTTCAGAAAAACAATGCGGCGTCTCGAAAAACAAAAACGGACATAGAAAAAACGATATCGGATTTAGTGCGAACGAAAACGCATATAGATAACAGGAAAACGTAGAACGATGGCAAGAATAGTTGTTTTAGGCGGTGGCGAAAGCGGTGTGGGTGCTGCCGTGTTGGCGCAGAAAAAAGGTTTCGATGTGTTTCTCTCAGATTCAGGCATCATCAATGACAAGTATCGCGAGATGCTCGACCGTTACGGCCTGGCTTGGGAAGACGGAGGGCACACGCCCGAACGCATCATCAATGCCGATGAAATCATCAAAAGCCCCGGCATTCCCGATACGGCGCCTATGATGAAGCAAGTGCGTGCCCAAGGCATCCCGGTCATCAGTGAAATCGAATTTGCCGGACGTTACACCCGCGCAAAAATGATATGTGTCACGGGAAGTAACGGCAAGACGACCACGACATCGCTCATATACCATATTTTCCGCGCGGCCGGTTACAATGTGGGCCTTGCCGGCAACATTGGACGGAGCCTGGCCCTGCAGGTGGCCGAGGAAAATTTCGACTACTACGTTATTGAACTCAGTTCGTTCCAACTTGAAGGCATGTACGACTTTCATGCCAATGTGGCTGTGCTTCTTAACATCACGCCCGACCATCTGGACCGCTACGACAACAAGATGCAGAACTACGTGGATGCGAAAATGCGCATTGTGCAGAATCAAACGGAAGACGATGCCTTTATCTATTGGGAGGATGACCCGATCATTGCCCGTGAACTGAAAAGATACGACATTAAAAGCCACCTTTGTCCCTTCTCAGCCATAAAAGAGCACGGTGCCATAGCTTACATCGCCGACGGACACTATGAGATTGAGTATCCCACTCCCGTCAATATGGAGGAAGAAGAGCTTGCACTCACCGGGCGTCACAACATATACAACCAATTGGCCGCCGGTGTTTCGGCAAACGTGATGGGAGTGGACGGCAAGGTAATTGTGGAATCACTGAAGAACTTCCAGGGTGTTCCCCACCGTCTCGAAAAGGTGACGAAGGTGCGCGGAGTGCAATACGTGAACGATTCGAAAGCCACGAACGTCAATGCCTGTTTCTTTGCCCTGGAGAGCATGAAAACACCGACCGTTCTCATTCTCGGTGGCACGGACAAAGGCAACGATTACAACGAGATATTGCCGTTGGTAAAGGAGAAATGCAGGGGTTTGGTGTTCCTGGGTGCCGATAACAGAAAACTGCATGATTTCTTCGACGGAGTAGGGCTACCTATCGCCGACACCAACAATATGGCCGACTGTGTGAGGGCTTGTTACGCCATGGCCGAGCCAGGTGATACCGTGTTGCTCAGTCCGTGTTGCGCCAGTTTCGACCTGTTCAAGAATATGGCCGACCGTGGCAACCAGTTCAAGGAATTAGTACGCCAACTCTGAATTTATGAAACCTATCAGCACCTTTTGCCTATGACTATAGATATCCTAAACAACCGTCCCGGCTCACGTTTCGGCCTCTTCAAAGGCGATGGCGTCATTTGGGTGATTTTCTTCTTCTTGTGCGCCATTTCGTTGCTTGAGGTGTTCAGCGCTTCCAGCTTCTTGACCTATAAATCAAGTTCCTTCCTTGCACCTATCCGCAATCACGCCACTTATTTGCTCATTGGTCTGCTCGTCGTGGTGCTGACACACAATATTCCCTGCCGTTGGTTCAAGTTTTATCCCTTTTTGGTGGGCCCTGTGGCTATTATTTGTCTGCTGGTGTTGTCGTTCAGTAAGGTGATGACCAATGGTGCCGCGCGTTGGCTCGAGATACCTGGAGTGGGAATCACGTTTCAGCCGTCGGAATTGGCCAAAGGCGTAGTAATCATTGGTGTCGCGTTCATCTTGTCGTTCCTGCAGACCGAGAAAGGAGCTGATCGCCATGCTTTCAAGTACATCTTGTGGGTTTCGGTGCCTTTCATTATTCTGATATTCTTTGAAAACTTTTCCACGGCTTTCATTTTGGGACTTGTAGTCCTGATGATGATGTTTGTGGGCCGTGTCCCCTTCGTGCAAATCGGTAAATTGCTTGGTATATTGGCCGTGGCGATAGGCGCTTTTGCGTTTTTCCTGATTGTGACGCCCGACTCGACACTTGACCAGATACCCAAGGGCCACCGCTTTGCCACTTGGAAGCACCGTGTGCAGCATTTTATGCCGGGTAACACCAAGGAGGTGGCTCCCGAGGACTTCGATATCGACAAGGAAGCCCAGGTGGCGCATGCCAACATTGCCATTGCTACGAGTAATGTGGTGGGGAAATTTCCCGGCAACTCCGTTGAACGTGATTTCCTGAGCCATGCGTTTTCCGATTTCATCTTTGCCATCATAATTGAGGAGATGGGCCTCATAGGCTGTGCCTTTGTCGTGTTGCTCTATGTAGTGCTGCTGTTCAGGGCGGGCAAGATAGCCAATAAGTGCGAGCGCAATTTCCCCGCTTTTCTGGTACTGGGCCTGTCGTTGCTTTTGGTTACCCAAGCCTTTGTCAACATGATGGTGGCCGTAGGGCTGTTTCCCGTTACAGGGCAACCGTTGCCGTTGGTAAGCAAGGGCGGTTCGTCCACTCTCATCAACTGTCTGTACATCGGCATGATACTTAGCGTGAGCCGCTTCGCAAAACGCCGCGTGACGAGTAAAAACCAGCGTCAAGAGATGGCGCCGGTGGTCAACGAGGATGAGTTTACGCGGACCGACGGCATGGCCTGACGTGAGGTTGTAGATTAAGGAGGAATGCGGTGCTTCGCAGTGGCGGGGCACCGCATTCCGTTTACCGGTATGGTTCTCGCATGACAGTTTTCACGCCCGAACAGAATGGAACCTGTTTTCGTGAGAACGAAGTCGGACTTCTGGAGAACGAAGTCGGACCTTGAAAAAACGAAGTCGGACTTTGAAAAAATGAACTGAGAGATAGTTTGCAAAACACGGGCGCCGGCTGTCAGAATGAATGGGCAATGCAAAAAAAAGCCGAAATCTGATGTCCTTGGGCTGTTTTTTTGTAAAAAAAGAAAGAAAAACTTTTGGAATGAATAGAGATATGTTTAAATTTGTAGCGTGAAATAGAATCGCTCTGTACCCTGTGGACTATATCCCGGGGAAGGCGGAGCACTGACAAATAACAGAAAAACTAAAAATAGAATAAATATGGGAAACAAGACATTCCGTTATCTGAAACACATGACCGGTGCAGCATTGCTGGGCATGTTGATGATGTTCTCCGCTTGTGAGGACAAGATTGACACCTCTGATATGTATGTATTCGAAGGCCAGCAAATCATTGACTTCCTGAGATCCACGGACGAGACCACTTACTTCGCCGAGCTTACCAACCGCGTAATCTTGAGCAAGAGGACCGAGTCGACAATTGCCGAATTGCTTTCGGCACGTGGCAACTACACCTGCTTTGCCCCGACAAACGAGGCTATTCAGCAGTTCCTGGATTCAATGTATGCCACCAAGAACTACAATTTTGCCGATACGCCCGACAGCACTGCAGCAATGATTGTAAACAACGCACTGATTGACCATGGCAACATGCAGCCTTACCTGTCCACGCTGTTCAATGTGGGAACGCTGGAATTGCCTAACTTTGCCACCCGCTATCTGACGGTGCGCTTTGATACCGTAGACGGCGGCCGGCTGGCTATTATGATTAATACTTACTCGCGCATCATAAAGGTGGACAACGAGCTGGCCAATGGTGTGGTACATCTGGTGAACCATGTCATCACCCCGTCGAACTCCACCGTGCCGACCATGATTGGCAACACGGACAACCTGCAAATCTTTGCCCGTCTGCTTGAAGTTACCGGTTGGGATAAGAAAATGACCGAATGGCGTGACGAAGTCTATGAAGACAACCATCCGTATGACGGCCCTAACTGCCCGACCGAGTCTCCCGCCCGTGTGCTCTGCCCCGAACACCGCGACAAAGGATACACGGCCTTCGTGGAAACAGACAGTCTGTTGGTGGCCAAGTGGGGACTTCCCGAGCTGCAAAAACTCGAGACCGGCGGTATCGCCAACTGGGATGAAATCCTTGAGATCATCAAGCAAAAGTGTCAGGAATACTATCCCGATGCTACCAGCAGTGATTTGACGAGCGAAGACAACTCACTGAACCAGTTCGTGGCCTATCATCTGATACCCATAGGGCTGGCCTACGACAAACTGGTGACTCATTTCAATGAATTCGGCTATGCTTACAAGGTTACCACCCAGTTGGGTATCGACGTGTGGGAATACTATGTGACGATGGGCAAACACAAGCGCATGCTGAAGATAATGGAAGGCAAGAAGACGAAAGGCTTGCGTATTAACCGCTATGTATCCGAACGTAACCTGAGCAACTACGAAGAAATAACTTGTCCCCGTCAAGGTATTTTGATTGAAGAAAGCAACGGCGGCCGCGAATACAATGCCCTCAACGGTTACTACTATACCATCGACGATATATTGGTATATGATAAAGATGTGCCCAACAAGGTGCTCAACGAACGTA
>CAMZHB010000006.1 GCA_947306605.1 uncultured Prevotellaceae bacterium
TGTAATGACCCTGTTGACCGTAAAGAGGACAGCCTGAACGATATTCTTCCTGACGACCCGAACAAGGCCTACGACATGTATGAAGTGATAAATGCTGTTGTAGACAATGGCGAGTTCCTGGAAATTCATAAGGATTTTGCAAAGAATCTGATTGTAGGTTTTGCCCGTTTCAATGGTCAATCTGTAGGTATCGTGGCAAACCAGCCGAAGTACTATGCAGGTGTATTAGACTGCAACGCCAGCCGCAAGGGTGCCAGATTCGTACGTTTCTGTGACTGCTTTAATATTCCTATTGTAACCTTAGTGGATGTTCCGGGCTTCCTGCCTGGCACGGGTCAGGAATACAATGCTGTCATTGACCATGGCGCAAAGTTACTCTTTGCCTACGGCGAGGCTACGGTGCCCAAGGTAACTGTAACCCTGCGTAAGAGTTATGGCGGCAGCCACATTGTAATGGGCTGTAAGCAACTCAAGGCCGATTTGAACTATGCTTGGCCAAGTGCAGAAATGGCCGTGATGGGTGCCAGTGGTGCCGTGGCTGTTCTCTATGCAAAAGAAGCCAAGGAGCAGGAAGATCCGAAAGCCTTCCTTGCCGAGAAGGAAGCAGAGTACAACGAACTGTTCTCGAATCCGTATCAGGCAGCGAAGTATGGTTACATTGATGATGTAATTGAACCGCGCAACACGCGTTTCCGCATCTGCCGTGCGTTAGCTACGCTGACGAACAAGCGTGACAGCCGCCCGGCTAAGAAACACGGTAATATTCCTCTGTAATAATAATAACCATGAGGATTAACAGAATAATAGGTAGTCTCCTCTTGTTTGTAATCGCTACTGTCGGTTACGGACAAGGGTTGGCTAACTTGAAACTAAGTGAAGTGTTTGTGAGTGGCTCCACCAGCCTGCAGAATGAGGATGGGGAACATGTGGCTTGGGTAGAAATAGCCAATGTTTCTTGGTCTTCGACGAATATTGGCGGATGCTACCTGACAAATGACCGTGCGGTATTGGACAAGAGTCTCAGTTCGCCACAGCGTATTGCGCTCATGTCGCAGATCCCGAATGGAGACGAACGTACCAATCTGGCCCCGAAAGGTCAGGTCGTATTTTTTACTGACAGTGCAAAGAACTTGGGAACACTGCATGTAAAATTCAAACTGACTCCAGGTCAGGAGAACTTTATTGCATTGTATGAAGCTAACGGCAATAAGTTGATTGACAGCGTAACTGTTCCTGCTACATTATCAGAAGGGCAATCGTATGCACGTTTCTGGGATAACGACGGGAAGAGTTCATGGAGAACAGTAGACTCTTCAGAGGTAACGCCTAATGCTAACAATGGGCTCGAGTCGAAAATGGACAAGAGTTCGGAGTGGAAAGAAAAAGATCCACATGGTATAGCTATGACCATTTTGAGTATGGGCATTGTAATGACAGGTCTTCTCTTGCTGTTCATCTTCTTCTTGTTATTTGGTAGATTATTCCGAATGTTAGCCAAGAAGTCGAAGGAAAAAGAACCGGAAGTAGCTAGGGGTGTTGCAACAGCAGCAGTCGCTCCTGCGAAAATGGTGAATGAAACACCCGTGGCTAATAATCCTGAAGTTGACCAGAATGCTGTGGTCGCTGCCATAGCAATGGCTTTGTTTGAGGAATTTGACGCACATGATGAAGAACGCAGTGCAATCACGATTATTCCGATGGCATCCAATTGGGTACAGCGAGGCGTGGAAATGGCTAAACGTTCTTTGCATTGAAAAACAGATAAACTATAAAGAAATACAAATCATGAAAGAATATAAATATAATGTGAACGGTGTTGAGTATAAGGTCAACATCAATTCTGTAGAAGGTGATATAGCACAAGTGGACGTCAACGGTGTGTCTTATGAAGTGAAAATGGACAAAGTTGTTGCGCCGAAACCTGTTGCAGTTCCAAAACCCGTTGCTGCTGCGCCCGTAGCCAAGCCTGCCGCTGCAGAAACAAAACCTGCTCCAGAACCAGTGGCCAGTGCATCAGGCAAAGCTTTGAAAGCTCCGCTGCCGGGTGTCGTTAACGATATTAAAGTAGCTGTTGGCGATGCCGTGAAGGTTGGTCAGACAGTGCTGATATTAGAGGCCATGAAGATGGAAAATGAGATTGCAGCTGAGGTAGACGGTACCGTAACTTCTATCTCTGTGGGCAAGGGAGATTCCGTCATGGAAGGTTCGGTTTTATTAACCATAGGATAATAAGATGGATATTTGGTCTTTCTTAGCTGAAAAATTCAGTGATTTCCTAACTTTCACGGGTTATGCCTGTGCAGAGTGGGGGAATCTTGTTATGATATTGGTCGGAGCCTTCTTCATCTACTTGGCTATAAAGAAGGACTTTGAGCCGCTATTGTTGATTCCGATAGGCTTTGGTATCATTCTTGGAAACATACCATTTAAGGCTGTTGGTCTTGAGATAGGACTTTATGAGGACAATTCTGTACTGAATTTCTTCTATTCTGGAGTGCGGTACGGATGGTATCCTCCTCTGATTTTCTTAGGTATAGGTGCGTTGACCGACTTTACGGCTTTGTTGGCTAATCCAAAGTTATTGCTTGTGGGAGGTGCCGCTCAGTTCGGCATTTTCGGCGCATACATGGTTGCTTTGCTATTGGGATTCGAGCCTAACCAGGCTGCAGGTATTGCTATCATTGGTGGTGCCGACGGTCCTACGGCTATATTCCTGTCGTCGAAACTCGCTCCAAATTTGATGGGCGCGATAGCCGTTTGCGCATACTCTTACATGGCTCTTGTGCCGTTGATTCAGCCGCCTCTGATGCGTTTGCTTACAACGAAGAAAGAGCGTGTGATTCACATGAAGCCCCAACGTGAAGTTTCACAGACGGAACGCATCATTTTCCCGATTGTAGGTTTGCTGATGACAACGTTCCTCGTGCCTTCAGGCCTTCCTTTGTTGGGCATGCTGTTCTTCGGAAATCTTCTCAAGGAGAGTACTAAGACTATGCGTCTGGCAAAGACGGCAGGTACAGCTCTTAATGATGCCATCGTGATGTTACTTGGTCTTACAGTAGGTTGCTCCACTCAGGCAAGCGAGTTCCTGACAATGAATACCATCAAAATCTTTGCTTTGGGCGCTATGGCCTTCTGTATAGCCACTGCATCGGGTGTGTTGTTCGTGAAGTTCATGAATTTGTTCCTTTCCAAGGACAAGAAGATGAACCCATTGATTGGTAATGCTGGAGTTTCCGCCGTGCCAATGGCTGCTCGCATCTCCCAACAACTAGGTCTCGAGTACGATAAGAAGAATTATCTTCTCATGCATGCGATGGGGCCGAATGTAGCAGGGGTAATAGGTTCGGCATTAGCCGCCGGCGTCCTGCTGGGATTCTTGAATTAAAGAGTATATGAAACATAAAACGCTGCATCTCAAAGATGCGGCGTTTTTTTAGCTGTATGAATTAGTCTTAGTTTGATATCGAAAATAGGAGATGTATGCTTACCCTTTCTTTTTGAGTCTTCTGTTTATGCTATTGCATGATACGCTATGTGATGCTAAAGTGAGGCGATTGCGTATATGTAAATGACACTTGCAGGAATGGCTATGAGCGCGCTGTCGAAACGATCGAGCACGCCGCCATGGCCAGGGAGGAAATGACCGCTGTCTTTAATTTCAAGAGTACGTTTGAAAAGGCTCTCAACAAGGTCACCCAAAGTTCCAAAAATGCATACAGTAAGACCTAATCCCATCCAATGAAAAACAGGCAGCACGTCACTCATAAGTGAAATGAGATATGCGCCCAACAAAACAAAGAATGCACCACTGATGCTTCCAATCCAAGTCTTTTTAGGGGAGATGCGCTCAAAAAGTTTTGCGGGAAAGCGTTTGTGCAAAAGACTCCCGATGCAATAGGCCCCGGTATCGTTAATCCATATGAATATGAAAACGGCCAAAGGTAACATTGGCGAGTATCCGGATCCACCATAAAAAGCCAACAGATTAATTAATGCCAAAGGCAAGGCCACATACATTTGCCCTCCAAAAGCATATATCCAGTTTGCTACGGGATGAGACTGCTTAAGGTAGAGCTCACTTATCATGAGATATAATAAGGATAGGACATAGGGAAGGAAAATGCGCGGACCTACGGCTCCTTGGAGCAGAAATGAAGTTGCGAAGAAAAGATAAATGCCGGCGATGGTATTAACTGTAGAATTGATATTTGCCAAGCCATGCTTGTTAACAAGTTTGTTGTACTCATCCAATGCTAAGGCCGTGATGATGAGAAACAGGCAAAAGAAGGTGCTCCGTCCAAGCAGGATGCATCCTACGAAAACAATTACAAAAGCAATGCCCGAAATAGTGCGTTTTGTTAAGTTATTCATGGTCTACAGGACTTTGTGGTTCGTTTTCCGTTTCTTCGGGTTCAAGTGGCTCACTGTCTTGTAGCAGATGCTCATTCTCTGCTATTATTTCGTCTGAGCGGCTTGTCCAAGGCCGTTTCCCAAATATAGCTTCAACATCATCGGCAAAAATGACCTCTTTGTCAATGAGAACTTGTGCTAATTGCGCATGTCCTTCATGCTTTTCGTTGAGTAATTGTTTGGCACGTTCGTATTGTTGGCGGATAAGTTCTTTGACTTCCTCGTCAATCTTCTCGGCCGTTTTGTCTGAATAGGGTTTACTGAAAGCATAATCCTGATTTGGATCGTAGTAACAAAGGTTTGATAAATTGTCACTCATACCCAAATATGCCACCATCCCAAATGCGCGCTTCGTAACGGTTTCCAAGTCATTGAGTGCTCCCGATGAGATGTGACCAGTAAAGAGTTCTTCGGCAGCACGTCCACCAAGCGTGGCACAAATCTCGTCGAGCATCTGTTCTTTAGTTGTGATAGTGCGTTCTTCTGGCAAGTACCATGCTGCACCGAGGGCTTGACCGCGAGGTACGATGGTTACTTTGACCAACGGATTCGCATATTGCAGAAACCATGACACTGTTGCGTGTCCGGCTTCGTGGATTGCAATGGTGCGTTTCTCATCTTGTGTCATCACTTTTGTCTTCTTTTCCAGACCACCTATGATACGGTCAATGGCATCTAAGAAGTCCTGTTTGCCAACAGCCGTTTTGTTCCCTCGGGCGGCTATAAGGGCAGCTTCATTACAAACATTGGCTATGTCAGCACCTGAGAACCCCGGCGTTTGGCGGGCCAAAAGGTCTAAATCAACCGAGTTGTCAAGTTTGAGAGGCGTCATGTGAACTTTGAATATGGCTTTACGTTCGGGTAAACCGGGTAGTTCCACATGAATTTGCCTGTCAAAACGTCCGGCTCTCAACAAAGCTTTGTCCAAGATGTCTGCACGGTTCGTTGCAGCCAATACAATGATACCACTGTTCGTGCCAAAACCGTCCATCTCAGTGAGTAATTGATTCAAAGTGCTTTCGCGCTCATCGTTACCTCCCATGGACGGGTTACGTCCGCGTGCTCGTCCCACGGCATCAATTTCATCAATGAAAACAATGCAAGGCGCTTTTTCCTTAGCTTGTCGGAAGAGGTCACGTACCCGACTTGCACCGACACCAACGAACATTTCGACGAAGTCACTGCCCGATATTGAGAAGAAGGGGACGTTTGCCTCGCCGGCAACGGCTTTTGCCAAAAGCGTTTTTCCCGTTCCCGGAGGACCAACCAAAAGGGCACCCTTAGGAATTTTGCCTCCGAGCTCAGTATACTTCTTCGGGTCTTTCAGGAATTTGACAATCTCCATCACTTCTTGTTTGGCTTCGTCTTGTCCTGCAACATCCTTGAACGTTACATGAGTTCCTTGTGCCTTTTCATAGAGTTGGGCTTTACTTTTCCCTACACTGAAGATGCCACCTCCGGTGCCACCGCCTGCACCCATGTTTCTGAAAATCAAGAACCAAAGACCAACCAAAAAGAGTACGGGAAGCAAACTGTAAAGCAAACCTCCGAAAAAGTCTTTATTGGCTTCGTAGCGAATATCGCCGTTGAAGTGTTCCTGATCCTTTTGTTCCGCCAAGAAATTGTCCACATTGTCCACCGAAGGAAACTCTGCCGTCACGCATGGAGCATTGCCGGCTTTTGAGGCTCCGCCAAAGATTTTGCCAACATGTTCTTTCTTGACAAACATTTGCACGTTGCCGTCGCCTTTGTTGACGGTGATGCTTGATGCATATCCTTTAGCCACGTATGACTGAAATGTGGAATATGACACTTCCTTGTTGTAACTACCATTTCCCCGGTTACCGGTCCAGAAGAGGTATGCCAAAACGATAATAATGATTGCGTAAGCCCAGTTGAGGCTAAAGCGCGGCATCTTGTTCGGGTTGTTCTGATTAGTCTGTTTCATTGGTCAATAGAGCATTGTCTCTGTTCATTCAGTATTCATTGGGAATTTGAGTAAGCTTGGCATCCTCCCACAGATGTTCCAGATCGTAAAAAGCACGTGCTTCGGGTTGGAAAATATGAACGATTACACGCCCATAATCCATAGCAATCCAAATGGCATTTTCCATTCCGCTTACAGCCATTGGTTTTTCATCGGAATGTTCGCGCACATAGTCGCCTATTTCACGAGCAATAGCTTCCACTTGTATGGCAGTGTTGCCTTGACAAATAACAAAATATTTATATTCAACATTATGCATTTTGCTGAAATCGGCAATGACGATGTCAGAGCCCTTTTTCTCTTGTATAGCTTCCTTAATGGAATCCAAAAGTCTTTTGTCGTCTTTAAGCATCAATGACTTATTATTCTTGTGTATTTATTAAGTGCAAAAATACTGAATATAATTGAGAGAAAAGCATTGCACCAAAGATAAAATACTTAAATATCGCAAAATGGGACACGGGCTTGATTATAAAACAAAGCCGGGCTGATAGCTCGGCTTTTGTGTTGGGGTACCCGGACTCGAACCAGGAAAGGCAGGACCAGAATCTGCAGTGTTACCATTACACCATACCCCAATCTGTTTCCTTTTTTCGGGTGCAAAGGTACAACGTTCTGAAATTTCTACCAACTTTTTCCCTGACTTTTTTCAGTTTTTTTCCTAATACCACGAAAAACCGGCAGACACTACGTCTGCCGGTTTCTCATAGATTCCAAATAGAATTACTTCTTTTCGGGAATGTGTTTCAATAACTCAACAACGAAATCCCAATATTTGGCTACGCTCGGAATATAGCATCTTTCGTTGGGTGTATGTGGGGAACGGAGCGTAGGACCAAAGCTTACGGGGTCCAAATCTGGGTATACGCCCTTTATAATGCTGCATTCCAAACCGGCATGAACCACTTGAACACTGCAATTCTCCCCATTCACATTGTGGTAAACCTCTTTAATAATCTTTACAATGGGAGAATCAAAATCCGGTTGCCAGGAACCGTAGCGCCCAACATACTTCACAGCCATTCCAGCCATAGAGAACACAGCTTTAACACTGTCTCTGAGAGCGTCGAGTTGGGTCTCGCATGAACTGCGTACCAGAACGTCGGTTGCAGCTTTGCCATTCTGTATGCTAACTATGCCCAGATTGCAAGAAGTCTCCACTATCTCGGGTGACTCCGGTATCATGCGGTTTACACCTGCAGGACATGCCATAATAGCATTGATGAAGTTGTCTCTGATTTCTTCCGGAACTTGTTTTTTCGGAAGATCAACGTTCTCAACAAGAATGTTGAGCGCATCTTCAGTCGCTTTGTACTCTGATTTGAAGGTTTCGGCCCATTCGGCAATGCTTTCAATAAGTTCATCTTTGTCTTCGGGGGCCACGGTCACGATTGCCTCGCTACTGTTCGGGATGGCGTTGCGCATATTTCCACCTACCCAGCTGACAAGTTGTGCTTCGAACGTTTCAACGGCGTCTGTCAGCACACGGGCCATGAGTTTATTGGCGTTGGCACGGCCTTCGTTGATTTCAAGCCCAGAGTGGCCTCCTTTCAAACCCTTTATCGTGATTTTTAAAGCCACATCGCCGCTTTCGGTGTCTTCTTCCTGATACTCCATGTCGGCGGCTACATCTTCGCCACCGGCACTGCCAATGATGATTTCGCCTTCTGTTTCGTTGTCAAGGTTAAGTAGGATACGTCCTTTCAGAGTTTCCGGCTTCAAATTATTTACTCCGTACATGCAAGTTTCTTCGTCAACGGTGAAAATGGCTTCCAAAGGACCGTGTTCCAAAGTATCGTCCTCAAAGACTGCCATAGCCGTTGCCACACCTATGCCGTCGTCTGCGCCAAGTGTGGTTCCTTTGGCTTTAAGCCAATCACCGTCAATGTAAGTTTCAATTGGATCGGTTTCAAAGTTGTGAGTACTCTCTGCGGTCTTTTGCGGAACCATGTCCATGTGGCCTTCCATAGTCACTATAGCGAGATTCTCGTAACCTGGAGTGGCTGGCTTGCGCATAACAATGTTGCCTGCGTTGTCCTTGAATGCTTCAATGTTGCGCTCTTTTGCCCAGTCGAGCAGAAATTGTTGGATTTTTTCCAAATGACCTGAAGGTCGGGGTACACGTGTCAAGGCATAGAAACTTTTCCAAATGCCTTGGGGTTTTAAATCTTGAATGTTTGCCATAATGGGTTGAATTTATTGTTAATGATTTATGATTCTCTGTGTTTTTTACGCAATGTGAGGGCCAAGGTACTGTAGATGCCGAGAACAATGAGCAACAATGTCTGAACGGTGTGCACGATAAGCGCAAAAATGTTGGCACATGTGTCGTTCAATCCATATGATTTGGCCAAAATAGTCTTGACTGCGAAATGCCATGGACCGGCCCCGTTGGGCGTAGGTACGATTACCGCAACTGTTCCGACGCAGAAGGAAACCACCGCAGCCATGATGCCGAGATTTTCCGTGAAGCTGAAGCAGAAAAACGTGAGGTAATAGTGGAAGAAGTAGGCCACCCAAATGCCGGCGGAGTATATTATATATAAAGGTATGTTTCTAATCTTTTTTATCGAGAGCAAACCTTCGGCCAAACCGTGCATGACGTCACGTACCTTGTGGGAAAACGAAAGCCGGCGCCAGAGAATGACAATTAAGATGAGTGCACAGATCCCGCAAAGCAAGGTGACAAAAATGCCGGTGCTTGTATAACGTGTCAAGATGCTCTGAAAACTTACGCCCGTGGTGCTGAAAAATTCTTTGAACACGGGAATTTGCAGCAGAAAGACGATAATGAAAAGCAACAGCATCATGACGATGTCCACGGCGCGTTCTGTGACTACGGTTCCCAACGCTTTGGAGAACGGAGTGCGGTCTTCTCGCGTCAGTATCCCGCATCGCAGGAATTCACCCGAGCGTGGTATGACCAAACTCGAAGCATACGACAGGAATACGGCATGTATGCAGCTGCTGATGCGAGGCCGTTCACCCAATGGTTCGAGTGACTGGCGCCATCTCAAGGCCCGGAACACTTGAGCCAAGATTCCCGGAATGAATGACAGAATCATCCATTCCCATCTCATTTGATGGAGCATTACATCTCGGATTTCGTTGAAATCCATGCCCCTATACATCCAATACAGAATGCCTCCGCCAAGGACGAAAGGGAATATGATGTTGGCCGTTGTCCGAATTATCTGTTTCAAAACTTCGTTTGCCAAAAACTTTTCCGTACTTTTGTAGTCAGCAAAGGTACATATTTTAATTGATAATTGGTAATTGAGAGTTGAGAATTTGCAATGAATTATAGATATAAGAACGTACGGGCCAAAAAAAGCCTTGGCCAGCATTTTCTGACCGATGTCGCGACGGCCATGCGCATTGCCGATACGGTGGACGCGTTTCCGGAGATTCCGTTGCTTGAGATAGGACCGGGCATGGGGGCTCTGACGGAACACCTGTTGGGCAAACGGCGTGAGCTTCGCGTGGTGGAGCTCGACAGAGAGAGCATCGACTATCTCAACGCCCATTTCCCCATGCTTCGTGACCGCATTGTGGAAGGCGACTTCCTTAAAATGGATTTGAAGTCGCTCTTTGGGGACCGCCCGTTTGTTTTAACAGGCAATTATCCTTATAATATCAGCAGCCAAATTTTCTTTAAACTGATAGACAACCGTGACCGCATTCCCTGTTGCACAGGTATGATTCAGAAGGAGGTGGCTGAGCGCTTGTGCAGCGGACCTGGCACGAAGCATTATGGTATTCTGAGCGTGCTGCTCCAGGCATGGTACGATACAGAGTACCTTTTCACGGTACCACCTTCAGTATTCAATCCACCGCCTAAGGTTGACAGCGCCGTCGTCCGCTTCACGCGCAACCGGGTAGCCACATTGGGATGCGACGAAGCCCTTTTCCGCCGTGTAGTCAAGACAGCTTTCAACCAACGCCGCAAAATGATGCGCGGGAGTCTGAAACCGTTGCTCGCAGCTTTGGACAGCGAACGGGGATTGCCCGCATTGCCCGACCGGCACGCCGATTTCTTATCAGGTGAAGGGCTTACGCAACGTCCAGAACGCCTCAGTGTCCAGGATTTCGTGGGCCTGACAAACGCGATCGACATCGAATGCCGCCCCTGAACGCGGTTCGTGTTTCCGAAGTCCGACATTGTTTTTTTGAAGTCCGACATAGAAAGAACTATGTCGGACTTTGTTTTTGCCAACTCCGTTCTCATCCTCCCTGTGCTTTTTCGGAACTACGCCAAAAGGCATTAAAGTGGACGAACGGGAGGAAAAGGCCGTTTTTTTATGGTCTTGGCAGCGCGTAGTTGGGGATTTTTTGTAACTTTGTCCCCGAAAACCATTCTAAAACGAATAATGGACGACTATTACGCGGAAAGTAAACGGTAGAAGGACAGGATGTTCGCACCCGCATCAGAGTGCTTGCCTCCCGTCCCGGAGAAACGTTGGAGGAACTGAAGATGCGAACATTTTGGAATTATAACCGTACGCTGCGTACGCTTCATGAGTGGGAGCCTAATTGTTGGGCTCAGGTTACTTGCCCAAATGAGGACGACGAAAAGTTCTTAATGGAAGAACTAAAGGTACCTGATTATTTCTTAGACGACATCCGAGACAAAGACGAGCGTTCCCGTTACGAATTTGACGACGGTTGGGTGCTCATTATCCTACGTATACCTTACGTAAAAGAAGTTCGCAGCCGCACTCCCCATACTACGGTGCCCTTAGGCATTATATTGAACAAGGATATCTGTGTTACGGTGTGCAACTACGAAACTAACATGATGATTGACTTTGTTTCGTATCAGCAAAAGCGTAATCAGGGCTTCACCGACGCCGTTGACCTCGTTTTCCGCCTGTTCCTGTCCTCGTCAGTCTGGTATCTGAAACGCTTGAAGCAAATCAGTTCGCTGATTGACGAATATAAGCACAAGTTAGACCATAAAATCAGCAACGAAGACCTTATCGGTCTGTCGCGTTTGCAGGATAGTCTGACATATTTCGTGACTTCTATCCGCGGAAACGAGACTTTGCTTTCGAAACTGAAGTTTAAACTGCCTGTGGACGAACTTGACGCCGATCTGATCGAAGACGTGACCATCGAAATGAATCAGGCGCGCGAGACAACCAATATTTATACGAACATTCTCGACTCAACGATGGAAACATATGCCAGTATTATTAATAATAATATGAGCGGCGTGATGAAAACCATGACATCCATCTCCATCATCCTGATGTTCCCCACGCTGATAGCCAGTTTGTACGGCATGAATCTGATCAACGGCATGGAATCTAAATGGTGGGGTTTCCCACTAGTGGCGGGCTTCTCTCTGGCTGTGGCTGGCATCGGCTATTTCCTGTTCCGCAGGAAGTCGTGGTTGTGATAATATTTCACAAATCCACTTTTGTTCTGGCAAAAATGCTTACCTTTGCAGATGTAAGCGTTGAATAAAAGATGAAAAAGCGTCTGTTGATACTATTGTCTGTCATGCTCGTCGCCAGCATGGCCTATTCGCAGCGTACAAAAAGGGCAAAAGCCATCACGACGGCTTTTGCCGATGAAATAGTGCAACGTTATACCGACTCTCTTGCACAACTCAAGGCCTATTATGATTCTACATGGACATACAGTGGGAATGACTTGCTGAAAAATCCCTACTATTATCGCCTGTTTCTGAAACCGACGTTTTATTATACGCCGATAAGCCAGACGATGGACAACATATGGGTTGGCAAATACGGCAAGGAACGCCGTCTGTTCCGTTCGGGGCAGCTCGAGGGTGACTTCCAACTGAAAAGAGACAGTGCGATGAACGATATGTTGGCCAAATTTTATATTTCCAACCCACAATATATCGCTCAAGATGAGAAACGCTTGACCGAGACTTCAGGCCTGCGCTCGGATATCAATGAAAAAATAGAGACGCAGGTGTCTCTGGCGGACAAAGTGAAACCCAAGGCTCCTGAAGAGGTGGTTGAGCCTGTGCAAATCGTAAACCGCCGTCCCAATTTCTGGACTTTGAAGCACAGTTACGGTGTTAACTTGCAACAGTTCCATTTCTCAGACAACTGGTACAAAGGCGGTAATAATTATAATTCGTTCCTGGGGACGGCAAACTATAATCTGACGTACAATGACCAACGGAAATTGGTCTTTGTAACGACATTTGCTGTTAAATTAGGCATGCAGACGGTGAAAGGCGACACTATCCACGAATGGACTCCCACATCCAATGAAATGAGAATGGTGAATAATTTGAACATAAAGGCTATAGGACATTGGTCGTACTCTATGCAGCTTAGTAGCGTGACTCAAATCCTTCCCAAATATAATATGAACAGCCACACAGCCATTTCAGACATATTTTCGCCCTTCAACACGAATCTTTCGGTGGGTATGGACTATAACTTGAACAAGAAATTCACCCTGAAAGTCCATTTGGGTGCGTTGGCCTTTGATTACCGTTACGTTGCAAGAGCCAATTTGGAAACGCGTCACGGACTAAAACCAAACCATCACTATAAAGAGTATTACGGTTCCAATATTACGGTGAACTATAGCATGAAAATCATGAAGGAACTGAACTGGAACTCGCGCTTTGACTATTTTACAGATTATAGTTTTTACCGTTGGGAATTTGAAAACACGTTCCGCTTCACCATCAACAAATATCTGAACACGACGCTCTATCTCTATCCGCGCTTTGACTATAGCAGACGGGACAAAGAGGGGAAACGTCGGGTGGAATTTCAGGAATACTTTTCCCTTGGATTTAATATAGACTTTTAGGAACAAATTTAATTATATAAATATGAAACGTACAATATTGGTAACTGGCGGTACTGGGTTTATTGGCTCACATACGACCGTGGAATTGATTAATGCTGGCTATGATGTGGTAATTGTGGACAACTTGTCGAATTCTAATGCGGATGTTGTCGATGGTATAGAGAAAATTACGGGAGTGCGTCCGGCTTTTGAGAAAGTTGATTGCAACGATGTTCCGGCTTTGGAAGGTGTATTCCAGAAATACAACGGAATAGAAGGCATTATTCATTTCGCAGCCAGCAAAGCGGTGGGCGAAAGTGTGGAGAAGCCGTTGCTATATTACCGTAACAATCTGAATTCTCTGATGAACTTGTTGGAACTAATGCCTAAGTACAACGTAAAAGGCATTATTTTCTCCAGTTCATGCACTGTGTATGGCCAACCGGACAAGGAAAATCTTCCCGTGACGGAGTTGGCTCCCATCAAGAAGGCTGAAAGTCCTTATGGTAACACGAAGCAGATTTGTGAAGAGATTATACAGGATTATATATCAAGTGGTGCGCCGGTTAAGGCTATCTTGCTGCGTTATTTTAACCCCATTGGTGCTCATCCGTCGGCTATTATTGGTGAACTTCCCAATGGTGTGCCGGCCAATCTCATTCCTTATTTGACGCAAACGGCCATTGGCATCCGTAAAGAGCTGAGTGTGTTCGGCGATGACTATAATACACCCGACGGTTCTTGTATTCGCGACTTCATATATGTGGTTGACTTGGCCAAAGCTCATGTTTGCGCGATGTCATATATCCTTGACGGAAAAATGGAACAGCCTGTCGATGTGTTCAACGTGGGCACCGGCAAGGGCAACTCCGTGCTGGAACTTATCAACACGTTTGAGGAGTGCACCGGAGTGAAGTTGCCGTACAAGATTGTGGGACGTCGTGCCGGTGACATTGAACAAGTGTGGGGCAATGTGGACAAAGCGAACAAAGTACTCGGATGGAAAGCCGAGCACACTTTGGCCGAGGCCCTGTCAAGTGCCTGGAAGTGGCAGGAAGAATTGCGCAAACGTGGCGTGATGTAAGCATATGAAACAACAAATGCCGGATGTTGCGGCGCAGATGCGTGCAGCATCCGGCTTTATTATATATAAGGTATAATATGAAGCACGAAAGCCGGATTGTAGATGCGTTTCCATCGCCGTGCTACGTCATGGAAGAGGTTAAGTTGCGTGAAAATCTCGAATTAATCTCATGTGTCGCGCGGGAGAGTGGGGCAGAGATTATTTTAGCCTTGAAAGCGTTTGCCTTGTGGCGTAGTTTCCCGATTTTCAAGGAATATATCCGTCACACAACGGTCAGTTCCCTGTACGAGGCCCGTCTTTCAGCGGAGGAATTCGGAGATTACACTCACACTTATTCACCTGCCTACGACGAAGCGACGTTTGGCGAGATATTGAAGTATAGTGGCCACGTGACAATGAATTCTCTGTCGCAGCTGGTCCGTTTTATGCCTTATTTGAAAGGAGTTGACCACTCCGTGTCGCTGGGTCTGCGCATCAACCCCGAGTATTCTGAAATTGAAACAGAACTGTATAACCCCTGTGCTCCCGGTTCGCGTTTCGGAGTCCTGGCAAAGGATCTTCCGGATGAGTTGCCGGCAGGGCTGGACGGCTTTCACTTTCACTGTTTATGCGAAAACGACGCCCCGTCTTTGGTTAAAGTGCTGGAGAACGTGGAGTCGCGTTTTGGCAAGTGGCTTCCCCATTTGAAATGGCTCAATATGGGTGGCGGCCATCTGATGACCCGTCAAGGCTATCATCTCGATTTGCTCATAGATACCCTACGTCAGTTCCGGCAAAGGCATCCTAACTTGCAGCTATTCCTAGAACCCGGTTCCGCTTTCCTATGGGGAACGGGCTATCTGCAATCCAACGTGATGGATATCGTAGAGAACAACGGCATAAAAACGGCCATCCTCAATGTAAGTTTCACGTGCCACATGCCAGATTGTTTGGAGATGCCCTATTATCCTACAGTGCGCGGGGCAGAAACGATTCCCGAGGATACATGTGAAAACAGCGTGGCCGAAACGCCGTATTTGTACCGATTAGGTGGGAACAGTTGTCTGAGCGGTGACTACATGGGCTTTTGGAAGTTTGATCACGAACTCAGAGTGGGCGACACCGTTATTTTTGAAGACATGATACACTATACGACAGTGAAGACCAACATGTTTAACGGCGTCTCCCATCCGTCAATAGCCCTGCTGCGTGCCGACAGGTCAAAAGTGCTGATGCGCCAGTTCGGTTATGAAGACTATAGGGACCGTATGTGCTGACCCATGACGCGACTAAAACGTAATGTCTTTTAAGTCGGCAAGCCCCTGGCAGAGTACCCTCACACGAAATCCGACATAGTTTCAACGAAGTGGGACTTTGGAAAACCGAAGTCCGACATAGGCCAAATGAAATGGGATATATGCTGCGCGTAAAACTACATGAGTAAAAGCGCCTATGACAAGAGAAAAATAATGGCGGAAAGAAAAAAACGGATATTTTTTTTGTCGGAATAAAATATTGTTGTACTTTTGCACTGCGTTTGGCGTAACGCGGATTAAATCGCGGAAATAGCTCAGTTGGTAGAGCACGACCTTGCCAAGGTCGGGGTCGCGGGTC
>CAMZHB010000007.1 GCA_947306605.1 uncultured Prevotellaceae bacterium
CATATTCGCGTGTCTCGGGCAGGTCGGGTGTCCAAATGGCCAGACACTGGTCGGCCTCGCGGAGCACCGTGCCCGATTCGTAGTATTCGCCCTCGGCGAAGGGGTTTTCGTGGTTCACGTAGACTTTGCGTTTATGGGCAAAGCCCGGTCCTTCGCCTTTCTTCCACGCGGTGGTGGCATTGACGTAGGAGAAGACCGACGTGTTCTGCGACTCGCCGTCCACAATCACCTCCACGGGGTTGGCGTCACGTTCGCGCGGCAGGAGCACATTCGCCCCGGCATTTTCCAGCATCGGCACCAGGAACGGCAACACGTAACTCTGCGTGTACAGGTCCTCCACCGTTTGGAAGATGCGGGCGCGCTGCCACTCCCAGCGGTCCAGTTTCGGTTCATAATATTTGCCATGACTTTGCCACATCGCTATGTGGCGGTTCTGCAGGCCGTGCGTCGGGGTGGTGGGCGCGTCGGTGCACGTGGTCAGGGGGGTGACGTTCTTCGTGCGGAACGTCTTTTCCTTCGTTTTGCCTGCACGCATGCCTATCGGAATGAAATGCTCTATCGGCTCGCCTTCGGCCAGGATGACCAGTTTCAGCCGTTGCCACCCGGCGGGCAGCACGGCTTTCACGCCGTCGTTGATTTCCTTCACGTTGTCCTCGCGGTAGGGAATGTACGACGCATTGTTTCCGGCAAAGACCGTGACCGTCTTCTTGTCCGCGCGGACGGAGTCAATCTTTATCCGTCCCACATTTGTCAGCCGTTGCGCCACACGGTTGAACACGTCGCCAATCTGCCCGCGCAACTCCGGCGTGTCGTCTCGGGCCATTCCCGCGGTGGCGGCGAGCGCCAGCAGCGCGGTTCCCATCAGTTTGCTATACAGTTTCATCGTGATACGTTTTGTTCTGCGAAATTACAAAAAACTTGTCGGAATATCCTTCCCCATACGCCAGAATACGCGCCCCTTTTCTTATCTCGGAAAAACAAGGTGGGACTTCTGCGCGCAAAGGCGGCGTTTCGAAAATTTGAGAAGGCGTTTCTGTTTTGACGTGTTTGGCATCCGGTGATAATCGGCGTGTTGCGAAACGCCGGATTTTTTTGTAAAACATATTGACAAAAGCGGGCAAAACGTAAGCGGCGCCCCGTTGGTTCGGGACGCCGCTTGGCGTTACCGTCGGTCCGTAGTCCGTTATTCCACCGTGGGCACTTCGATTTGTGAACCGTAGCGGTGGTATTCGTTGGCGATGGACTGTTCCTTGATGTAGAGGGCCAGTTCGATGCGTCCGTTCTTGACGGGGATCGACTGTGCAATGTATTTGTCGCACTGTGCTGCAGCCTCGAAGACGGCGTCGGGCACCTGCTGCGAGATGGTGCGCACGCGCTCGTAGTTCTTGATGCGGTCGCAGAAGTCGGCGAGGCTTTCCTTCTTGAGTTTGCCGGTCAACTTTTCAACGAAGGGGCTGTCGGCATCGAGGGAGATGGTGAGCGGTGTGCCGACGGTCTTGGCGGCGAGCTGCACCATTTCGATCTGTTCGAGGGTTTCGTCACCGAAGAGGCGGAGCACCATGCCGCCCTTGAGGGGCAGGTAGCGGAAGACGTTCTGCTCGCCGCGTATCTTGGGCTGGATGTTGCGGGCGTGGCGGAACTCCTTCTCGTACCATTCGGCGTAGGAGGCCTTGTAGTCGGTGGTGGCACCGGGCTTGTCGGTGATGTACATGAACTGTCCGCAGTAGTTGGGTCCGCCGGCCTTGAGTCCGGGACCGAAGGCGGAGAGTTTCATGCCGCCGAAGGGCTGGCGGTTGACGATGGCGCCGGTGATGCCGCGGTTGATGTAGAGGTTACCGGCCTGGATGTGGTTTTTCCAGTATTCCTGCTCCTGCTCGTCGAGGGTCTGGATGCCCGAGGTGAGGCCGTAGTCGAGGCTGTTGACCAGGTCGACGGCTTCCTCCAGCGTGTCGTAAGGCGTGACGGCGAGCAGCGGGGCGAAGAGCTCGGTGCGGAAGGTGAAGGACGTGGGTTTCACGTCGTACTTCACGGTGGGCTTGAGGATGTATTTCTTTTCGTCCACGAACTCCGGCGCAATGAGCCATTTCTCACCGGGCTCGAGGGTGAAGGCCTGGAGCAGCTTGTCGTTCTGGTTGGTGATCATGGGTCCGACGATGTTGCCGGCATTCCATACACCGCCCACCTTGAGCGAGGAGGCACAGTCCTTGAGTTTCTCGAAGAAGACGGGGTCGTTGTAGACGGAGCGTTCCACAAGCAGGATGGAGCAGGCGGAGCACTTCTGTCCGGCGTTGCCGAAGGCGGAGCGGCAGGCGTTCATGATGGCGTGGTCGCGGTCGCATTGGGCGGTAAGTATCATGACGTTCTTACCACCGGTCTCGGCCGACAGTGGCTTGCGCGGGTTAGCGTGGGCTATGCTCTGGGCCGTCTCGGTGCCGCCGGTGAGGATGATGTGCTTCACAGCGGGCGACGACGTCAGCAACGGCGTGGCCTCGCGGTCGGCAATGATGACCTGCAGGGCTTCCTTGGGCACACCGGCATCCCAGAAGGCTTTGGCGAAGAGCCAGGCCACAGGGGCGGCCACGGTGGCGGGCTTCAGTATACAGGTGTTGCCCGATGCCAGGGCAGCCACAACGCCGCCGCAGGGGATAGCGCATGGGAAGTTCCACGGCGAGAGCACGAGCACGGTGCCCTTGGCCTTCATTTCGATGTCGTCGAGGGCAGCGTACTTCTTCATCGTCGTGGTGTAGAAGCGGCAGTAGTCGATGCCTTCCGACACTTCCACGTCGCCTTCTTCCACCGTCTTGCCGGTGATGGCGCACATGGAGCCGTTCAGGTCTCCGCGCATCTGGCCGAGGATGTTGGCCGCCTTGTACATAATCTTGTGACGCTCCTCGACGGTGGTGTTACGCCAGCCGGCGGGGTCAGCCTCGGCTATGGCGAGAATTTTCTCGGTCTGTTCCTTGTTGGCACGCGACATTTCGCAGACGATGACGTCACCGTCCTGGCTGCGGTCGTAGTATTTGGCGTGGTCGTCGTTGTAGACCAGTTCGGCGCCAATCTGTGTGGGCAGCAGGTCGCCGGGTTTCCAGTCGCCCCATTCGGCCTTGTCGCCGGTCATCTTGCCCTGCGATTTCCACTTGGCGAAGATTTTCTCCACCCACGTCTGGTTGCAGAAGCGGTCGAAGTCCGTGTCGGGCTCGTTAATCATTTCGTCCTGCGGTTCTTGTCCCACGTAGGGTTGGTTGCGGTCTTGCGTGCGGGTCGGTATGTGGGTGATGGTGTCCTTCATGTTATAGGCATTGATGAACTGCTGTTCGAGTTCCTTCCATTCCTTGGTGTCGGGCTTGAGCGAGAAGGAGTGGGTCAGGAAGTTGTCGGGCGCGGTGTTCTCGTCCATGCGGCGCACCAGGTAGGAGATGGCGTTGAGGAAGTGTTCCTTTTTCACCACGGGGGTATAGAGGATGACGTGGTTGCCCAGTTTCTTCTGTGCGCGCCATACGTGGTTGGCCATGCCCTCGAGCATTTCGAAGCAGAAGCAGTCCTTCGGCGTCTGGTAGGTCTTGGTGAGCAGGTAGGCGTACGAGATGGTGAAGAGGTTGTGCGAGGCCATGCCGATGTGAAGCACCTTTGCGTTCTCGGGCAGCAGGCCGCGTTCGATGATGTGCAGGTAGTTGGCGTCCACCTCGGTTTTGTCGGGGCGCACGGGGTTGGGCCAGCCGCGCAGGTCGCTCACGATGTTCTCCATGTCGAGGTTGCAGCCCTTCACGATGCGCATCTTGATAGGTGCGCCGCCGTCGGCCACACGGGCGCGGGCGAACTCGAGCAGTTCCGTCTGGAAGTCCCAGGCGTCGGGCAGGTAGGCCTGCACCACGATGCCGGCCTCGTAGTTCTTGAATTGCGGCAGCGAGAGCACCTCCTTGAAGAGCTTCATCGTCAGGTGGGCGTCCTTGTATTCCTCCATGTCGAGGTTCACGAACTTGGCGCGTGTCACACCGTCAGGGTCAGTATAGGGGTTGTCGATGGCCGCCTGGTAGAGTTCCGACATGCGGCGCACGAGTTCGGGGAAGCACTCCTTGTAGTTCAGCGCGTGGGTCTGGGCGTAGATGCCCGAAATCTTCACGCTGATATAGTTGATGTCGGGCTCCTTCAGGGCGTCCAGATACGAATAGTAACGCTTGTCGGCTTCACCGTCGCCGAGCACCACTTCGCCCAGCAGGTTCACGTTCTGCCCGATGTTCTGTTCAAAACGCTCGGCCAGGTGACGCGTCAGGTTGGGGCGCGCCTGGTCGATGATGACGCGGCTCGTGTCGCGGCGCAGACGCCACTTGATGATGGGCACGGCCACCCAGTTGAACAGCGGCAGGTAGGCAAACTTCTGGTACATCCAGAACAGGATGCGGTCGCCCGTGCCCAGGAACTTGGGGATGCCATACTGGTTAATCAGGTCACGCACACGGATGGCAAGCTTCTTGCGGTCGCGCACCTGGCTGGTCTCGTCGAGCATGCGCACGATGAACTTCTTGTCGTTCGGGGTCGTCACCATCGTCCCATACATGTGTTGCTCTTCCTTTTCGGTCTTCGTCAGTCCCGAATAACTCTCGTCGTAAAGTTTTCGCATCCACGCGAAAACCTCTTCAACAGTCGGTAATTTCTGTTCGGCCATAATTATTTTTAGTTTGAATTGTTTATAAGTATGCCCCAAATTTAGCGTAAAATCTCCGTATGACAAAAAAATCACCCACTTTTTTGGCAAACGCCGACCCCGACCCCGCATATTCCCCTCCGCCGTGCCATTCCTCTGGCGTATCTTCCTTTCGTTGACCCGTTGAGAGTGGTGAGCAAAACAGAAACGCCTTCTCAAATTTCCGAAACGCCGCCTTTGCGCACAGAAGTCCCACCTTTGCGCCCCGAAAATTGATGTCAACGCAGAAGCGGCACCCCACGTGAGTAGAGTGCCGCTTCGTGTTGTCGGTCTGCTGGGCAGACTATATTTTCAGGAACACGCGCTTGCGGTAGAGGAAGTAGAGGACGAGCCACCACACGAGGATGTAGGCGAGGTTGACGAAGAACAACTGGGCGTTCTCGGGCAACAGATGGATGAGTCCGCCGAAGAGTTTGTTGGAGGTGCCCCACAGGCTGACGAAGCGCTGGGCGAGGTAGATGGTAATGGAGTTCATGCCGATGACGACGAAGAACAGGGTCCACTTGCGCCAGCCGCGCACGTCGATGAGGTAGTAGAACAGCGCGAATATCAGGACGGAGTAGGCTCCTACCACGAGTACGAAGGTGCTGGTCCACATTTTCTTGTTGATGGGGAAGACGGTGCTCCACAGGAGTCCGATGACGAGCAGGGCGATGCCTGCCACGACCATCCAGAGGACTTTGCGGCCCGGGCTGACGCGCCCGTTCTTGACCCATTCGCCAGTGAACATGCCCAGCAGGGCAGTGCCGATGGCGGGGAAAGTGCTCAGCAGTCCCTCGGGGTCGATGTTGCCGTAGATGAGGCGGCCGTGCAGGAGGATGCGGTCGATGTAGCCCACGATGGAGCCTTGGGCGGAGAATATTTCGGCTCCTTCGGCGTCGGGGGCGGGAATGAAGGCGGCCACGAGCCAGTAGCCCACGAGCAGCACGGCGGTGATAACGGCGCGCGACTGCCAGCGGGTGTGCATGAAGATGAGGGCGCCGAACATCCAGGCCAGACCGATGCGGCCCAGCACACTGGCGCAGCGCAGGTCGGCGAAGTTGAACTCAAGCAGCCCGTTGTATATCATGCCGAGAAGCACGAGCAACAGGCCGCGGCGGATGACTTTAAGATGGATGTCCCACGACGACTTGCCGCGCTCCCGCTGCTTGGCCAACGAGAAGGGGAAGGCAATGCCGGCGATGAAAAGGAAGAGGGGGAAAATGGTGTCGTGGTGAGTCAAACCGTGCCATTCCACGTGCTTCATCTGGTCGGCGATGGCCTCGGTGGCGCCGCAGGGAAACCACTCGGCCAGGGCGGCCAACATGCTGGCTCCGCCCATAATGAACAACATGTCGAATCCCCGCAGGGCATCGAGCGACATCAGGCGTCCGCCTGTGGACGCGTCCTTCTTTTTAGGTGAATCTTTCATAATTATTTCTGACTTGTTGAGTTTCTTGGAGCAAAGTTAAGGTTTTCTGGCGTCACAGCCTGCAGAAAGGGCACAAAAAAAGCGTTGCCCCGTACGGGACAACGCTTTTTGATATGAACGGACAGTCTTATTCTGCGGGTTTCATGAGGAGGTTCAGGCGGTTCTGCTGCTTGAGCACTACGTCGCGGACGAAGGCTTGTACGTCTTCCGGGGTTACGGCCTCGATGGCCTCCTTGTAACCCGTGAAACCGTCGCGGCCGAAGAGGATGTTTTCCACAGCTAGGTTTTGCCAGTAGCTGTTCTCGCGCAGATTGTTCTCGTAACCCTTGAGCATCTGCTCCTTGGCCTTGGCCAGAATATCAGCTGGAGCCGGCTGCGAAGCGAGTTGCTTGAGACCTTCGTCAACGAGTGCCATTGCAGAGTCGGTCTTTTCGGGAGTGACGGGGGCTATCGTCTGCAGGATGAAGAACGGTTCGGGCATGTCTTCCAACATGATCATGGAATTGACGGAATAAGCCAAGCTGTGCTCCTCGCGGATACTCTTCAGATAAATGTCGTCGAGCACACGGCCGGTGGCGGCGGCAATGGCGCGGTTCTTAACAGTATTGTCGTAGGCGCCGTTCCATACCTGGAGCATGTAGGTGATGGGCGTCTCCATCTTTTTCTGGAAGATGCAGTCCTGCATACCTTTCCACAGGCGCACACCGTCGTCGGTGATGTCCTCAACCTGGTTGTTGACGGGCAAGCTGGCGAGGTACTGGCAGGAGAGGAGACGCAGCGAGTCTTCGTCGACATTACCTGTGAAGATGAATGTGAAGTCGCCGGGAGCGCCCAAGCGTTCTACGGCCATCTGCAGGATTTGGTCGTAGTCGACGTTGGCCAGACGCTGGAGCGTCATGGGCTGTTGGCGCGGGTTGTTGTTGGCGAGACGTATCATGATGGAATCCTGGAAGGCACTCAGCGGGTTGGCGTTGCGGTTGGCCAGAGCCTGCTCTTCCTGCTTGATGACGTTACGGAAGTTGAGCGTGTCGTAACTGATCTCGGTGAACTGCAGGTAGATGAGCTGCATGAGTGTGCGCAGGTCTTTGGGCGAAGAGAAGCCGCGGAGGCTTTCGCTGAAATGACCCAGACTGGGAGCCATGCTGACCTGACGGCCGGTGAGGGCCTTACGGAGATCGTTGCTGTTGAACTTGCCCAGACCGTTTTCAGCCATCACGTCGTCGAACACGGCAGCGTTGTCCATCTGCTCGAGCGGCAGTTTGGAGTTACCGCCCTTGCTGACTGCCGTGAAGAGCACTTTGGCTTCATCGAAGTCTGTCTTCTTGTAGAGCACTTTGATGCCATTGGAGAGAACCAGTGCCTTGTAACCCAGTTTGTCAACGGGGAGTTCCTGCTTGATTGTGCCGGCCGTAGGCTCGTTGTCAATCAACTTGGTGTCGACCGTAGCCGTCTCGTAGGGCTGTATGTCCTCGGCTTTCACTTCGGCCAGCGTCTGGCTGAAGAGTTCGGGCGTCGGCACTTCGTAGCCTTCGCGTTCGGGATACATGGCCAGTACCACCACGTTGGTGTCGACGGTGCCCACCAGTTCCTTGGCTGCTTGGTTCACCATGTCAATGGGCAGGGCTTGGGCCATCTGCTGGTAAAGCTGGTATTTGGTTTCAAAGTCAGTTTTCAGCTCGTTGTCGAGGAAGTGGTTTACACACTCGTTGACCAGACGTTCGCTCTTGATGGTCTTGCGGGCATCGCGGGCTTGATCGAGGTCGCTGAGGAACTGCTTCTTGGCGCGTTCATATTCAAAGTAGTTGAAGCCGTATTTGCCCACGCGGACAATTTCGCGCATCAGGTCGGCCACGGCTTCCTTTGTCTTGCCATCCTTCGGAATCAACTGGAAAGTCAGAGCCTTCTGTGTGGAAGCCAAGATGAAGTCGCCGTCCTCCATCTCGAGGGCATTGAAGGGAGCGTCGGGATTCTGTTTGAGGTCGTCGAAGCGGTAGTTGTACATCTTGCACATGACGTTCATCAAGTAATTCATGGGCAGGGCGGCCACGGTGGAGCGGAGCTCGCGGGGCAGTTGCTCGTGCTTGATGGTGAAGAGCACGATGGGCATGGTCACTTCCCTGTCTTTGTCAACGGCAAAGATGGGCTGGTCGTTCTGTGGCACTTCGAAGTACTCGAACTTAGCCGGGTTCTTGGCTTTCTCAATGGGCGAGAAGAGGTCTTTCACCTTCTTTTCCATCTGCTTCACGTCGATGTCGCCCACAATGATGAGGCCCTGCAAGTCGGGGCGGTACCACTTCTCGTAGTAGTCGCGCAGCACCTGAGGTTCGAAGTTGTCGATGACGCTCATCAGGCCGATGGGAAGACGCTTGCCGTAGCGCGAGTTGGGCATGATGGTTTCCAACTGGCGTTCCAGAATGCGCATCATGGAACTCGAACGCATGCGCCACTCCTCGTGGATGACGCCGCGTTCCTTGTCAATTTCCTTCGGGTCGAGCGTCAGTCCGTTGGCCCAGTCGTAGAGGATATATAGACAGGAGTCGAGGTTGGCTTCGTCGGTCGTGGGCACGTTGTTGATGTTATAGACCGTGCGGTCGGCTGCGGTGTAAGCGTTGAGGTCGGCACCGAACTGTACGCCGATGCGCTGGCAGAAGTTTACTACGCCGTTGCCCTTGAAGTGGTCACTGCCGTTGAAGCACATGTGCTCCAGGAAGTGGGCCAGGCCACGTTGGTTTTCTTCTTCCTGCACGGAGCCCACCTTCTGGGCAATGTAGAAGAAAGCGCGGTCCTTAGGATTCTCGTTGTGCTGAATGTAATAGGTCATCCCGTTGGGGAGAGTACCTTTTACCACGTCTTTGTCGAATGGCAACTGCTGGGACGTCGGATCCATCTGGGCTTTGGCCAGACTGCAGCAAAGCAATGCTGCCATCAGAATGATTGTTTTTCTCATGATAATTTGATATTTTAATTTGGATATTCGCCTATTAGATGCACAATGCGCCCGCAAAATTACAAATTTCCAAATAGAAATCATCTTATTTGGTTGAAAAACATGCGTCGGCTGACTTTTCTCAAATAAAAACGGAAGTCCTACAGTGGATCTACATCGAATACCAACTGTACAGAGTGGAAAGGAGTCTGGGCTGTCAAGGCCTGTGCGGCTTGATGGAGCTGTTGGCGTACGGTGCGGCTGTCGGTCTGACGTTCTATTTTAAGGGCTATCTTGCGAATGAACATCATTTGTACGCGGCTCACGGGCGGCTTGTCAGGTCCCAGCACGCGGTTGCCGAAGGTAACGCGCAGCGTGGTGGCTAATGACAGGGCGGCCTGGTCCGCAATGCTGTAGTCGCGGTGCCGCACATAGATATAGATGAGGCGGTGGAAGGGCGGATAGTGGAATTGCTGCCGCTCGGCCAGTTGCTCCTGATACATGGCGGTGTAGTCGTTGCGGATGACTTGGTCGATGATGGGGTAATTGGCGCGTCGGGTCTGGAGGATGACGTAGCCTTGCTTGCCGCGTCGGCCGGCCCGTCCGGATACTTGGGCCATCATTTGGAAGGCTCGCTCGAAACTGCGGAAATCGGGCCGTGTGAGCATGGAGTCGGCGTCGAGAATGCCCACCACGTGAACATTGTCGAAGTCGAGGCCTTTCGACACCATTTGGGTGCCGATGAGAATGTCGGTTTGCCCTTCGGAAAAATCGTTGATGATATGTTCGTAAGCATTGCGTGACCGGGTGGTGTCAAGGTCCAGTCGGGCGGTGCGGGCTGTGGGGAAGAGACAGTGCACTTCTTCTTCGATCTTTTCAGTGCCGAAGCCGAACTGGCGCAGATGGGTATCACCGCAGTTCGGACATTTTGGGGGCAGGGCAAACGACTTGCCGCAATAGTGGCACACCAGACGGTTCTCCTTCTGGTGGTAGGTAAGGCTCACGTCGCAGGTTTCGCAGCTCGGCACCCAACCGCAAGTGGGACACTCCACTACGGGAGCATAGCCCCGGCGGTTTTGGAAGAGGATGACTTGTTCTTTATTCTCCAGCGCGGCACGGATTTCTTCTTTCAACCGCGGCGAGAAAGGTAGCTTCATCTGTTTGGTGCGCAACAGTTCTTTCACGTCAGCTACCTCAATGAGGGGTAACTGCATGTTGCCGTAACGTTGCATGAGTTCCACCAATCCGTATTTGCCGTTGCAGGCATTCCAGTAAGTCTCCAGACTCGGTGTGGCCGTGCCCAGCAAAGTCTTTGCCCCGAAGAGAGATGCCAGTACGATGGCCACGTCGCGGGCATTGTAGCGAGGGGCTGGGTCCTGTTGCTTGTACGATGTTTCGTGTTCCTCGTCCACAATGACCAGTCCGAGGTCTCGGTAAGGCAAGAACAAGGCCGAGCGGGCGCCGAGCATCACACCGTAAGGTTTGTCTGAAAGCTGTTTCTGCCAAATCTCCACACGTTCGGCATCGGGGAAACGGGAATGGTAAACGCCGAGTTCCGCTCCGAAGATACGTCGCAACCGGTTCGTGATTTGGGTGGTCAAGGCGATTTCCGGCAGAAGATACACCACCTGTTTGCCCTTTGCCAGTTGTTCGCGGATGAGACGGATGTAAACCTCGGTCTTGCCGCTGGATGTCACACCGTGGAGCAGGCAAACGGATTTGTCCCGGAATGTTTCGTGTATTTGGTCGAAAGCCGCCTGTTGCCCTTCGGTGAGGGGCAGCTGTTGCGACACGGCTTGTTCCGTGATGTTGAGGCGGCCCACTTCATAGTCGTAGACCTCCATGATGCCTTTGGCCCGTAAAGCCATGAGCACTGCTGCCGAGCCGCTAGAGTGGCTGAGCAGTTTGGCCTTGCTCACTTCTTCGATGAGTTTGGGATTCTTTAAAGTCAGGGCCGTAGGAACTCCGGCTAGGTCCAGATAAGCTGACACCATTTGCAGCCGTTTCGGAGTCTTTTCCAGTGCGTCCAGCAGTTCGTGCAGGGCCGTTATGTCAAGGTATTGCGGGGCGATTCGCACGTGGCTCTCGGTCTTGGGGCGGAAGGTGCTGCCGATGCTCTCTTGGACGGTCACGGCTCCACATGCCATCAGGTTACGTACGGCAGTCATCACACGGACGTCCTTCAGTTGCTTCTGCAGTTGGGCTACGGTTTGGGCATTGCCGTTCTTCAGAAGTTCGTAAATGCTCACCTCCTTTGGCTTGAGCCTGTCCCAACGCTCGAAGTCGTCGTTTGCGGACAATATGCTCTCGCTGGCCAGTTTCAGTCCGGCCGGCAGCGCGGCCTTATAGACATCGCCTATGGGGCAGAGGTAATATTGCGCCATCCATTGCCATAGTTTCAACTGCTGGGGAGTCAGAATGGGCGAGTCTTCGAGGATGTCTACCAGTTCCTTCACCTTGAAGTCGCCGGCAGGAGCTTCGTTGTGGATGCGGGTCACAATGCCGGAGTACTGTTTCTGCGCCCCAAAGGGTACAATGACACGCTGTCCCGTCACCACGCGTCCTTCCAGGGCGGCGGGCAACCGGTAGGTGAAGGTGCCTTCAAGGGGTAGGGGCAGTATGACGTCGGCAAACATGTACGGTGTGTCGTGTTATTCTTGCGACGGATTGACCACAGTGTCGGGATTCTCGTCCATATAGTATTTGGCGTAGGCCACGTAGTGTTTGGCGTTGTCCGTTTGTCCCGGACGGGTGGGCTTAAGGTATTTTGCCGGTACGCCGCCCCATATTTCGTGGGGTGGAATTTTTGTGTTCTGCAATACCAGTGCGCCGGCGGCCACAATGGAGCCTTCGCCCACCTCGCAACCGTCGAGCAGAGTGGCTCCCATGCCGATGAGAGCCCCGTCACGAATGGTGCAGGCATGGACGGTGACATTGTGTCCTATGGTCACGTCGCTGCCGATGTGGGTCGGTCCCGTGTCGTGGGTTACGTGGATACACGAGCCGTCCTGCACATTGCTGCGATCGCCGATGGTAATGGGGGCTACGTCGCCGCGCACTACGGCGTTGAACCACACGCTGCATTCGTCGCCCATGGTCACGTCGCCGATGACGCTGGCGTTTTCCGACAGGTAGCAATCCTTGCCGAAACGCGGTGTCATGCCTTTGTAAGATTTGATTAAAGCCATATTTCTTTGTAGATGATTGTTCAGGTTAAATTTCCTTTGTCGCTTCGGCCAGCCAGTCGCGGTCGGCCTGGTCTTCCAGCCACGGAGTCAGCGTTTCCCTCACGGTGCGGTGGTAGTCGTTGAGCCACTTCACCTCGGTATCCGTCAGCATGCTTTTGTCAATCGGTGTCGTGTCGATAGGGCAGAGCGTGAGCGGCTCGAAGGCGTAGAACTGTCCGAACTCCGTTTTCTTGTCCTTCACGCAGAGCAACACGTTCTCCGTCCTCACCCCGAAGCGTCCGGCCAGATAGATGCCCGGTTCGTCCGTCACCGTCATGTCGGCGTCGATCACGGCCGGCACATGGTTCATACGGATTTGGTGAGGCCCTTCGTGCACATTCAGGAAACTGCCCACGCCGTGCCCCGTGCCGTGGCCGTAGTTGTAACCCTCCTGCCACATGGCGTAGCGGGCGGCCAGGTCCAGTTGAGTGCCGCAGGTGCCTTGGGGGAATTTGACGCGGCTCAGGGCGATGTGTCCTTTTAATACTAAGGTATAAATGTGCTTCTCCTCCTCCGTGGGCGTGCCCAGGGCGATGGTACGTGTGATGTCGGTCGTTCCGTCCTGATATTGCGCCCCGCTGTCGAGCAGCAGGAAACCCTCGGACCGCAGTTCGCGGTCCGTCTCGGGCGTGGCTTCATAGTGCACGATGGCCCCGTGGTCGCCGTAGGCCGCGATGGTGTCGAAACTCGGTCCGCGGAACATCAGGTTCTCGGCGCGCAGGGCCGTCAGTTTGCGGTCCACGCCCATCTCCGTCACGCCGCCCTTTGCCACCGCCGGTTTCAGCCAACGCAGAAACTTCACCAGCGCCAGACCGTCGCGCAGCATGGAACGGCGGAAACCCAGGATTTCGGCCTCGTTCTTGTAAGCCTTCGCCATTCTTATGTACGAGTCGATATACACCGTGTGGCAGTGCTTCGGCGCGTCGAGCAACTTGCAGTTCAGATTCTTCGGCAAGGCCAGACGCTCCCTTTTCATCTGCTTCAGGTCGCGCAGCACGAAATCGTAAGGCCTTATCTTCACCTTCAGACCCGCCAGATAGATTAGCACCTCTTTCGGCAACTTGTGGCTGTCCACATAGAGGCACACCTTGCTCTTCGTCACCAGACAATAAGCCATGAACACCGGATTGCACGGCACGTCCGTGCCCCTCAGGTTCAGCAGCCAGGCCACCTCGTCCAGGGCACCCACCAGCGTGGCGTTCGCCCCGATGGTCTCCAGCATCGTGCGCACCCGTTCAATCTTGTCCTCCGCACTCTCGCCGGCCAAATCCGCCTTCTGCAGTTCCACCTCGTTGTCGGGCAAGTCCGGGCGGTCCTCCCAGATGTCCTCCCACGGGCTCAGGTCCGTTTCCAGTTCAATGCCGCAGGCCGACAGGCCGTCGTCCAACTTGCGCATGTCGGTGTCCGACAGCGTCCAGCCGTCGGCACCCACCGTGTCGAACTCATACAGATGTTCACACAGCCAGTCGGTCACCTCCGGCGTGCCCGGCTCGCCCGCCTTCATCAGTTTGAACGGCGTCCCCTTCAACTGCTCCGCGGCCTGCAGCCAATAGCGCGAGTCCGTCCACAGCGCCGCATCCTTCAGCGTCACCACGGCCGTACCCGCCGAGCCCGTAAAGCCCGTCAGCCACTCACGCGTCTTCCAGTGGTCAGGCACATATTCACTCAGGTGAGGATCACCCGTGGGCACCACAAAGGCGTCCAACTCTTCCTTGCGCATCCAGGCACGCAGAACTTCCACGCGCCCCCAAATACTATCGTTAGTCATACATCAAAATTCTCTCTGCAAATTTACAAAGAAACACCGTCAAAAAGCAAAAGAACCACCTCAATCTTTCCCTAATATTTTTCTTTCCACTCCCCATCACTCCCTGTCATACTAAATTTTTGTCAACTATTTTTCCGCTGGTTTCGATCGTATTTTAATTATTACAGATTTACGATACAATAAGTACTTACACATTTTCATTTAATGGCCCTAAAAATTGGCAATTTTTACGTTATAGACCGAATACTCAATAAAATTAAGTAAATTTGCAACCAAAAGTAAGAATCTAAAGCAACAGGAATGGCAAATACGAACTTAGCAAATGCAAAGACGGCGAAGAACGATGAGTTCTATACGCAATATACCGACATTCAGAAGGAGATAAACGCCTATCTGGACTACGACCCGAATGTGTTTCGTGGTAAGACGGTGCTGCTG
>CAMZHB010000008.1 GCA_947306605.1 uncultured Prevotellaceae bacterium
ATCTCCGCTTGACATGAAGCAAGTGGTTAACACAAACAAATGTATGGTGCATGCCGAGTGCATTGACAACAAGTTGCTCGTCACCAGTTGCATTGACAATTTGCTTAAAGGCGCTGCCGGTCAGGCTGTGCAGAACATGAACCTGATGTTCGGGCTGTATGAAACAACGGGACTCCATCTTAAAACCATCGGATTCTGAAAATGAACGGTAAGAATGGCAAGACTATCTTGTCCTTTACGGAGGCCATGCTGTTATTAGCGTAGGCCATTCTCATCCGCGTTATGTCAAGGCCGTTTCGGAACAGGTGGCACAATTGGGATTCTATTCCAATTCTGTGCATAACTCTCTACAGGGACGTCTTGCACAACGCCTGGGTAAGGCCTGCGGTTACGAAGACTATCAGTTTTTTCTCATAAACAGTGGCGCCGAGGCCAATGAAAACGCCTTGAAACTGGCTTCTTTCGCAACGGGTCGCAAACGTATTCTTGCGGCCGACAAAGCTTTTCACGGCCGTACTTCACTTGCTGTCGAGGTAACGGACAATGCCAGGATTCAAGCTCCGGTTAACGCTGCCGGTCACGTTACATTTCTTCCTCTCAACGATATTGAGGCGTGGCAACGTGAACTTGAAAAAGGCGATGTGGCTGCTTGTATCGTCGAATGCATACAAGGCGTCGGCGGTATCCGTCTGGCGACGTCCGAATTTGCACATGCGCTTGAAGATGGTTGTCATAAGAACGGCGCCGTTCTGATTTGCGATGAAATACAAAGCGGTTACGGCCGCAGCGGAAGGTTTTTTGCACACCAGTATTTGGACATACGCCCTGACATAATCACGGTAGCAAAAGGTATAGCCAATGGTTTTCCGATGGGTGGCGTACTTATCTCCCCGCAGTTCAAACCTGAATACGGTCAACTCGGCACTACGTTCGGCGGAAACCATTTGGCGTGTGCTGCAGCTTTGGCTGTGCTCGATATTATAGAGGATGAGCATCTCATCACAAACGCTGCCGAAGTTGGCTCGTACCTCATGCAACGTCTTGAAGCGCTTGCCGCCGCCACCAAACGCATTGTTGATGTTCGTGGACGCGGCCTGATGATTGGCATCGAGTTTTCGGAATCCGTCAAATCCCTCCGTCAGCGCCTCATCTACGAGCAGCATTGTTTTACGGGCGCCACGGGAACCCACATGCTGCGTCTGCTGCCGCCGTTGTGCCTCACGCGGGCTCAGGCAGACGACTTCATCGCACGCTTGTCGCGGGTGCTCTGATCTGTCGGCATTATTTATGACCTCATATCGGTTGGGACGGTTCTCAGGTCGGGGACCGTTTCTTTTTTTTATGTCTCCACTTTTCTTAAACGGAGCCTTGCTTGAACCATGTGCCTTCTGCTAAAAACCAAGTGGGATATAGTTTTGTCTATATGGGACATGGAGGAAAAGAAATCGGACATTGTCCGCTCTTTTCTTGAATTGCCCTTACAAAAGGTTGGCCGTATGAAGAAAAAACCGTATATTTGTGCATGTAAGAACGGCTCTTGTCAATCAGTGATAAATATGACGGAAACCAAACAGAATTACCCGCTTACGGTGTACAATGCGTCAGCCGGCAGCGGAAAGACATATACGCTGGCATCGCGTTACGTGGCGCTTTTGTTGGCTGGCGTAAGCCACAGGAGTATTTTGGCGGTGACGTTTACGAACAAGGCGACGGCGGAGATGAAGCAACGTATTCTGAACTTCCTCTTCGGATTGGCCACACGCCCCGACGACGACGGTATTGCGCGGTTGCGGGAGCGGGTGTGCGAGTTCATGCCGACGAAACTTGATGCCGATGAACTTACACGGCGTGCAAGGTGGCAGTTGAACGAGGTGCTGCAGGATTATGACCACTTCACGGTGACGACGATTGATGCCTTCCTGCAGATGTTGCTTGGCGAAGTGGCCAGGTCGGCTCATTTGCAAACTTCCTACGCTGTGGCTCTGGATGACGAGGATGTGGTGAACATGGCCATTGACAGCCTGGTGGCCAACCAGGACATGCTGGACAGCGAAACGCGTTCACGGCTGAAAATGTTGATTGAAGACGCGATGAAAGACGAGAAGTCTTGGGACATTCGCAGACGTCTGAAGGCGTTGGCGAGACATTTGCGTCGCGAAGCCTGGCTCAGAGAGAAGGATAATGTGGAAACGTACTTGAAAAGTGACCCTTATTTCGCTGAATATAGGAAACAGTTGCACTCATCCGGGGGAGCGCTTGCCGTAAGCCGTATGCAAACGCTGCTGGATGAATGGAAAGAGACGTTCGGAGAGACTTGGTCGTGCAACAATGCCGGTGATTTGCGTTCAGGTCTGAAGCGTCTTGAAGAAAGTCAGGCAGGAAAGGCCGTAAACGCGGACTTGTATGTCTTTATGAAGACTCGGGCTCTGCGGGATTTGGAAAGCGGTAGACTGGAAGCCACTTACAGCGGACCGTCTACGGCTCAAGAATTCGTAAGACGTCTGTCGGAAATGCAAGAACTCAGTACTGTGTGTCGCGAGTATGCTTTGAATTGCAAAACCACGATGTCGCATCTGGGCGAGTTGGGCATGTTGGGCAGCATCACGCGCAAAGTGGACGAAATAAACCGTGAAGCCAATCGCATCTTGCTTTCAATGACACCCATTCTCCTACGTCGTGTGTTGGAACACGGTAATGATACACTCTTTGTCCTGGAACGGGCCGGCGTACGTTTTAGTCACGTGATGATAGATGAGTTTCAGGACACGTCACGTTTGCAATGGGAGAATTTTCTTCCCTTAATAGACGAAGTATTAAGTCGTGGCGGCACAACATTATTGGTTGGTGACGTAAAACAAAGCATCTACCGCTGGCGAGGCGGTGATTGGGATATCCTGCAAGGCATTAAGGAACATGAATTGTCGGGTTTCTTCCGCGGAGGAATGGGTAAAGTGGAACCGCTGTCAAAGAATTTCCGCAGCGCAAGGGATGTCGTGGCTTTCAACTTGGACTTTTTTCCGAAAGCAGCCGAAGTTCTGGACGAGAATATCAGACCTATATTCAACGAAAACTATTCGCCGGAGCGTTTATGTGAGTTTTGCAAAAACATGAGTGGGGGGTATGTGGACCTTAAGCTCTATCCGTGTAAAAAACAAAGCGACATTGAAGATGCGGTATTGCGTGATATGTTCAGCGAAGTGGTACGTCTGAAATCCTTGGGCGTGGATGAGAGCGACATGATGGTATTAGTGCGCAAAAGTAAAGAGGCTTCGGCCGTGTCAGATTACTTGGAAAAACACCGGAATGAAGGATTGGATGGCATAACTCTGGTTAGCTCCGACGCATTTTTGTTGAAAAAGTCACTTTCAGTGCAGATGCTGGTAAGCGGGTTGCGTTGTCTTCAGAATACGAACGACAAAATGTCGTGGATGTTCCTTGCATATCATTATCAACGCGACATAAAAGGCGCTGAAATCGGTTGGGAACAGCTCATAAACTCTCAAAAGGAGTTTTTACCCGAATCTTTCGTGGCCCTGTTCAGAGATAGGGAGCGCTTGCCCTTATATGAACTGGTCGAATCTTTGATACGCTCGCTGCTATATTGGGAAGGCCGGCGCACAATTCAGGACGACAGCTACGTATTTACCTTTATGGACCATCTGTTGTCCTTCTTGGACGAGAACGTGTCGGACATCGGCGCTTTTTTGGACTATTGGGATGAAACGTTGTCGAGGAAAAGTATTCCGACACCGGCAAAGAGTAAAGGCATACGCGTGATGACCATTCACAAAGCGAAAGGTTTGGAGGCCGATACCGTATTTCTGCCATTCTGTGATTGGAAAGTCGAAGCGGATGGCAGTGGTGGTGCCGATAGAGTGGACTTTATGTGGTGCAAACCCAAAGTCAAGCCTTTCGATGCGCTGTCTGTGATTCCCGTTGTGCCGAGTTCGACTGTAGCGGAAACCATATACAGGGACGATTATGCCTTGGAGCATTACCGACGTCGGATTGACTGTCTGAATACATTGTATGTGGCGTTTACCAGAGCGAAGAACAATCTGCTGGTGTTTGCCCGTTGCAGCGCCAAGTGCAATAGCGTGGATACTGTGGGCAACTTGATTGTGAAAACACTGCACTTGGACGAAGCCGTGGCAAACCATGGCGTTGACGGGTCAGGTTTTACGGCTTTCCATGTGGGACATGTGACGAACAATGTCGCAGATAAAACGGACGAAACCCGACTTACGATGAACCGCAAGCCACTTGAGGTGACGCTTGTGGCCAATGAAGGGCGCATGAAATTCAGACAGTCGAACCCATCTCAACAGTTCGTCCGTCCACTTGAGACTGAGGGAGAGCAATCCCGCTCCGAATATGTGAAGATGGGTAACTTGTGTCACCACATATTCTCTTTAATAAACAGGATAGAGGACGTGGAGCCCGTTTTACAGAACTTATGGAAAGAGGGAATCGTAGGTGGCGAGGAGCAGATGGGAGCACTGCGCGATTTGATGGCCCGTTGTTGGCGCCAACCTTTGGTCCGCGAATGGTTTGACGGCTCTTGGACGTTGTTCCGCGAATGTGACATTTTGAAGAGAGACGATAAAGGCCAGTTGGAGGCACGTCGTCCTGACCGAGTGATGAAACGTGGCGACGAAACCGTAGTTGTGGATTTCAAATTCGGACAAGAGAATAAAGAACATCAGATTCAAGTGAGACATTATATGAATTTGCTCAAAGAAATGGGCAATAAGAAAATACGAGGTTTCATTTGGTATGTGACAAAAGGGACTGTCGAAGAAGTGAGTCTATAAAAAGTAAGATGATATGCAATTCCTGCAATATGTAGCCGACGATATACGCAAGAAGTTCAAGAATGATTTGAGCCGTGTGGCGGTTGTGTTTCCCAACAAACGTGCCAGTTTATTCTTCAACGAATGTCTGTTGCCTTATGGTGAGGTTTCGCCCATCTGGGCTCCGAGATATATGACCATAAGTGAGCTCTTCGACCGCCTGTCTCCCATGAAAGTGGCCGATGAAATCAAGTCAGTGTGTCTTTTGTACGGCATATATAAAGAGGAAATGCGGGGTGTGGACTCTCATGTCAATTCTGAAGGTGACTTATCTTTGGATTTCTTCTACGGATGGGGGACACAGTTGCTCACAGATTTCTCCAACATTGACCGGAGTATGGTTAATGCGGAGGAATTGTTTGACTCGTGGTCTGCTGCCAAGCAGTTGGAACGCATGAGTGAGGAGGAACGCGAGCGTTTGCGGCCCTTTGTGGAGACTTTTAAGGCACAAGGCCGGCTGAAAGATGATTTTGAGCAGCTCTGGGAACGGCTTTACCCGATGTATGTACGCTTGAACGAGCAGTTGGCTTCAGATGGCGAGGCCTACGAGGGAGCACGGCAGCGCAGAGTGGTGGATGGGTTGCTGTCGGGAGAACTTGCTTTGCCCGAGACTTATGATACGTATGTTTTTGTCGGTTTCAGCATACTTCTTCCCGTAGAATGGCAGTTGCTTGACTATGTTAAGTCGCAGGACAAGGCACTTTTCTATTGGGATTATGACCATATGTACGTCGGAAACAAAGCCAGCTTGTCTTTTGGCAAATCTATGGAGCACGCTCTGCGGCATTTTGGTTCCGAACTGGGAGAGGAATTGTTTGATAACCTTTCTCGCCACGAGTCTCTCGAATTTGTCGCCGCGTCATCCAATAATGCGCAGGCCCGTTACGTATCCCAGTGGGTCGAAGAGCATCTCACGCGCGACGAGGAACGACGTACCGCCGTGGTGCTTTGTGATGAAACACTGTTACAGCCGGTTGTTCACTGCTTACCCGATTGTGTGAACGAGGTAAACATTACAAAAGGTTTCCCAATGAATCATACGCCGGCCTATGCTTACGTTATGCAGCAGTTTAACGAATTGTCGGGTGTGACAAGTACCGCTTCCGAACTCCTGACCCGTTTGCTGCTGGCCGTACAACAGGAAGCGCAGTCACGGATGCAAAGAGAGCGTGATGAATCTTGGACTGCCCAGCTTGCAGCTGAGAGTTTCTTCCAGTGTTACACCGTTGTGGGCCGTTTTCTCCGCTACGTCGAAGCCGGCATCCTTGAGGTGAAGCGCACTACATTGGGCAGTCTTATCCGCCAAGTCCTTTCCCGTCAGTCCGTTCCTTTTCATGGGGAACCCGCAAGTGGCTTGCAGGTGATGGGTGTGCTTGAGACACGTAATCTTGACTTTGACAACGTGCTGCTCTTGTCGGTAGGAGAGGGAGTTGTCCCAAAGAAAACGGCCGACCATTCCTATATTCCTTACGACCTTCGCAAACATTATCGCATCATGACGCCGGATGAGCAAACCGAAGTCTATGCTTACAACTTCTTTCGTTTGATACAGAGGGCACGGAAAGTGACTATGGTTTATAATGAGTCCACGGATGATTCGGTGCATCACGGAGAAATGTCGCGCTTTATGCTACAAATACTCTTGCAAACGCAACTTCCGGTGGATTTCTACACACTTGGGCAGCGCGCACAGACGGATTGTTTGACCCAAGCCGGAGGTGTTTCGCCCGAAGCCTCACGTGAAGTCATGTCAAACCGCACGTTGTATCTCTCAGCCTCGTCTTTGGCGCAGTACATCTCCTGTCCGTTGAAATATTTCTTTGCCAATGTGGCCCGTATCTCCGAGGTGGCGAAACCTTCACTTGTTCTGCAGATGAACACTCTCGGAAGTATCATTCACCGTGTCGCAGAAAGAATATACTTAGATTTGAGAGGGGAGCGTCCCGAAGTGGAGTTAAGTTCACGCAAGTTGCTTGAACTCTCCCAGGACGATGCTCTTCTGGACATGTATATCGCCGAAGCTTTCAACCATGTCAGTGAAAGCGAAGTAAAGAAGGGCGGGCAGGCTTTCTGTTTCGAAGACCATAAAGTCGAAGCTGTTGTTGCCCGGACATATATCAAGCATATTTTAAACTATGACGCAGACAGTGCGTCGCATGACGGACTTAGTTTTCTTCAAGCCGAAGACAGTGTCACCGTTAATCTCGATGCGCTCACCAATCTCAAGGGTTACATTGACCGTGTGGACCGTGTGGGGCGCGATAACGGTGGCCGGCTGCGTGTGGTGGACTATAAAACGGGGAAATACGATGAAAACAAAATGAAAGCCGAAGGTGTGGCGCAGTTGTTTGAGGATAACAAGAAGGACTATGCACGTCAGACGTTGTTCTACCAACTCCTGTGCTCGCTCAAGGGACTTGAGGTGCCCATGGCGGCGCTTTATTTCACGCAAAAACTGGGTAAAGGCTACTCACCTTATGTTACGTTCTCCGATGACTGGCCAAGCGACAAGGAACGTGTAGATGAGTTCCGCCATCGCCTCACTGAATACATCGCACACATGCGTAGTGCGGCTTTTAACCAAACTGACAATACGAATGAGTGCCAATATTGCCCCTATGTTTTGCTTTGCGGACGTGAACCGAAACAATGAGAAAACCGACTGAAACATCGGTTTCTCTTTGTCATTCTCGTTTTTATTTGTACCTTTGCGGTCGAACTGCAAAGTGCATCTGTCATGAATAAGAAAGTAATTATAGCAGCGGCATCGGTACTTGGTGTCCTCCTTATTGCGGGCCTTGTCTACTTAGGTCTCAATCTGCGTCACGAACGTCAGGAAAAGGCTGAACTGGAAGCGTTGGCTGCCATGGACAAACGCGAGATGGAAAACGAATACAAGGAGTTTGCCCTGCAGTATGACGAACTCAAGCGCTCCATTCGCAACGACAGTCTGCTACAACGCCTCACTGAGGAAGAGCAGAAGGTAAGTGAGTTGCGCGAAGAACTGAAACGGACAAAATCAAATGACGCCCGCGAGATACAACGTCTGAAAAAGGAACTCGCAACTGTGCGTGCCGTGCTCCGGAGTTACGTATTGCAGGTCGATTCTCTGAATCGCCTCAACGAAAGTTTGCATCGCGAGAACGAAGCTGTGCGTCAGCAATACCAGGCAGCGACAGAGCAGGTGTCGGCTTTGAGTTCAGAAAAACAAAATCTGACTGAGAAGGTGGCTATAGCCGCTCAACTCGACGCCACGTCGGTATCTATTTTGCCGCAAAACAAACGTGGCAAGGATGCAAAACGCGTTAAGGATATCACACGTTTCACTATTTCGTTTACGATATCAAAGAATATCACGGCCCAAACGGGAGAACGTCAGGTGTGTGTGCGGCTTTTGAAGCCCAATGGCGAAGTTCTGTCGCAGCAAGGCAGTGTTGCTTTTGAGAATACTCAGGTTGGCATCTCGGCACAGCGGGTTATTGAATACACAGGCGAAGAACAGCGCGTCACAGTCTATATTCCCGTGAACGAATACATAGGTGCTGGCACTTTCCGCGTACAGATTATTGCCGACAAGCATCTTATTGGCTCCGGTAGCATCACTATTGACAAGTAAACTGCGGATGAACATAAAGAAATTCTTTGCTGACGACCGATATGCCCAACTTGGTGGCATCCAGCTGGTAGAAGCCGACGACGGTCATGCGGTTGCCGCGATGCAGGTGGGCGAAAGTCATCTGAATGCTTCGGGTTATTGTCAGGGCGGGGCCATATACACGTTGGCAGATTTCGCTGCCGCGGCAGCCATTGCGAGTGCGGGGTGTGTAGGTGTGACATTGTCGGCGACCATCTCGTATCTGCGGCCTGTCAAGACGGGGCAGGTGAGTGCCATCGCCCATGTGGTGCACAATCATCCGCGCGTGCCGTTTGTGAAGGTGGAGGTATACGACGCGAAGAAGAATTTGACGGCCGCCATGGAGGCTACCGGTTACCGGAAGTCGGAGTAGTGTCCGTCGGAAACGTACCTATACGACGCAGGGCCGCATTTCCCATGAAATGCGGCCCTGCTACTGTGTGTCGCGTCAGACAAGCGACGAAAGGTCTTGCTCGGTGAGTGTGCAGAGACCGTCATTGCTGATGGCTTCTGCGGCCAATTCCGGATTATCCGTGCGGAAGATGAGAATGCCTTTGCCGTCGACGATGAAGGAATAGAGGTAGGCGATGCTGACTCCTTTGTTTACGAACGATGCTATGGCATCGGCGCCACGGCCTGCCTCGTTGTCGATCTCAACTGCGAACACTTCGGTCATAGCTACGGCTACGCCTTCCCCTTTGAGGGCTTCGTAAGCCTTTTGTGGGTCTGAGCAGATGATACGTAGGATACCGTATTCAACGGTGTCGGCCAAATTGGTTGCAATCAGCTGGATGCCGGCCTTCTTAAGCAGGTCAAGCACTTGCAGAAGGGTTCCCTGCTTGTTTTCAATGAAGATGGATAGTTGATTGATGGTCATAGCTCTTATTTTATTTGGTTTACGGGTTTCTATGTCAAATATAATACGTTTTATGTCTTAGTATTTTTTTCTCAGGTCCTTCACACGGACGGCTTTGCCTTCTTGACGGGGAAGTGAACCTGGTGGAACGAGACGCACACGCGGTGTGACGAGGATTTCGTCGCGGAGACGCTGTTGAATCTCTTTTGTGAGTTTTTCCAGGAGGCCGTAGTCGTCGGTGAAGAACTCTTGAAGTTCGACTTCGACGAGCATGGTGTCGTTGTCGTCGGCTGTGTCAAGCGTAATGAGGTATTCGCTCGTGAGTTGGGGGAACTGGAGAAGAATTCTCTCAATCTGGACGGGGAATATGTTGACTCCTTTTAGTATTATCATGTCGTCGCTGCGTCCTTTCATGCGGTCAAGACGTTTGTGCTGGCGTCCGCAGGGGCACGTGCCTGGGATGATGCGTGTCAGGTCGCGTGTACGGTATCTCAGGAGCGGCATGGCTTCGCGGCGCAGGGTTGTGAGAACGAGTTCACCCACTTCGCCGTCGGGTAAGGGCTCTAAAGTGTCGGGATCAACAATCTCGACAATGTAGTAGTCCTCCCAAATGTGCATGCCATTCTGTTCTGTGCATTCGAAAGCCACTCCGGGACCGCACATTTCGGACATGCCGAAGGAGTTGTAGGCTTTCACTCCGAGCATCTCCTCGATGCGCCGGCGCTGCTCCTCGCTGTGTGGTTCGGCACCAATTGCAAGAACACGCAGGCGGGTGTCGCGTCTCGGGTCAATGCCTTCGGCTTTCATTACCTCGTAGAGACGGGCGGCATAGCTTGGGATGGCGTGAAGGGCAGTGGTTCCGAAATCGGTGATGAACTTTATCTGGCGTTTTGTGTTGCCTGCTGCTGCCGGCACCGTGAGCATGCCCACGCGTTCAGCGGCGTATTGGAATCCCAGGCCGCCTGTAAACATACCGTAGCCGGAGGAATTTTGGAACACGTCGCTTGGACGTAGACCTACCATCCACAAGCAACGGGCCAAAGCCTCTGCCCAGGCGTCGAGGTCGGCTTGCGTGTGGAGTATCACGGTCGGATTACCTGTCGTTCCGCTGGATGAGTGGAGGCGAACGCATTTTTCGAGCGGTACAGACGCGATTCCGAAGGGATAGGTGTCGCGTAAGTCTTGCTTGGTCGTAAATGGGATACGACGCAAATCGTCTAACGTGCGGATGTCTTCGGGATGCAACCCGCATTGTTTGAACTGCTCGCGATAGAATGGGGATTGCATGCAATGCTGAACCGTTTGCTGCAAACGATGTAGTTGTAACGCTTCAATCTCTGGGCGAGAGAGCGTTTCCATGTCGGGATGGAAGTAAGGGGATTCGATATTCATATCTTTTATTTTAGTTGTCGTTTATCGAGAACAAATTTACTCTTTCCTTGACTCCGTTCTATTGTGCCCGGAGCTTTGAGTTGTACTTTTGCACTTATGGATAAGACGCTCTTAAGTTTGTCGGCGAGCTTCTTTTCAAGCGTTCCGAGAGCGCCAAGTGTGTCAAACTGTTCGGTAAAGTAATCCTGACGGACTTCAACTTGGACCTGGAGGGTGTCAAGATTGTTGACGCGGTCAATAACTAATAGATATCGCGGCGCAAATTCGGGCATGCTCAGTACAACGCTTTCTACCTGTGACGGGAATACGTTGATGCCCCGGATAATAAGCATATCGTCGCTGCGACCGAGGATTCGGCCCATTCTGACACTGGTTCGTCCGCACGGACACGTGTCATTCATGAGAGAACAAAGGTCTTTCGTGCGATAACGTAGGAGAGGCATGCCTTCTTTCGTGAGTGTGGTGAACACTAACTCGCCCACTTGGCCGTAAGGAAGGGGCTCAAGCGTGTCGGGGTCAATTATCTCAGGAAAGAAGTGGTCTTCACAAATATGCGAGCCGCTTTGTTCTTGACACTCATAGCTTACACACGGTCCCATAATCTCGCTGAGCCCGTACAAGTTGAATCCTTTTAATCCTAAACGGCTTTCTATTTCTGCGCGCATGCTTTCTGTCCAAGGCTCAGCTCCGAATGCGCCGACACGAAGTCGGATATCGTTTTTCCCAATTCCCATATGGTCCATCGTTTCTGCGAGATAGAGCGCATAAGATGGGGTACAGGCGATGCCGGTAATGCCTAAGTCGCGTATGAGACGGACATGCTTCTCCGTATTGCCCGTTGAGGTGGGTACTACAGCCGCCCCAAGGTTTTCCACACCGTAGTGAGCACCGAGTCCTCCCGTAAATAGTCCGTAGCCATAGGCAACTGAGAACGTGTCGTCGCGACTTACGCCGTAGGCTGTCAGACATCGCGTCATGCATTCGCTCCATACTTCGATGTCTTTGCGGGTATAGCCCACGATAGTCGGGTTTCCGGTGGTGCCACTTGAAGCATGCACTCTGATAATTTCGGATTTCGGCGCAGCTTGTAGGCCGTAGGGGTAATTGTCACGCAGATCCTGTTTCGTAGTAAAGGGTAGCTTGTGAATGTCTTCAATGTTACGGATGTCATCTGGTGTTACGTCCATCTTTTGTAGCTTGTTGCGATAGAAAGGTACGTTGTGGTACACGTATTTCACAATCTTGTGGAGACGGCGTCCTTGTAAAGCACGCATCTCATCCGTGCTCATGCATTCTTTGTTCGGATTCCAAATCATAATAATAAATCAGGTTAGTTTTTTCTCTTAATTATTTCTCTCAAAAACGCTCATGCGTTCGTCCAACAGGTCGTATTGGTTGTCTTTCACAAACGAAGTGCAAATTCTAAGCCCTTGCTGTGTACTTCCGGTGGAGTCAAGCGCTATAGTACTCACTCCGTAGTAGAGCAACTCTTTTGAAAGTTCTTTTCCGCTGAACCCGGGATAGCCTATGGTAAAGTAGAAACCGTCGGCAACGGGTTTGTCGAGGTCTTTGTCATATACGATGTGAAAGCCATGGCGTGTAAATATCTCTTTCAACCGTTTTGCCCGGCGTCCGTATTCACTTATGTCTTTCCGGAAGTCATATACGCCGTCGCTTGCGGCTTTCAGCATGGCGGCCAAGGCATATTGTGCGCTGTGGCTCGTACCTGAACTGAGCGCATACAGGACTCGGTGGATGAATACCGGGCCAAACTGGCCGTTACCATAGCGTTGCGTCAGCGCAGGGTACTCTCTGCGATAGAGCTTGTCGGAGATGCAACTGACGGCAATGCGTTCGCCGGCGTAGCTGAAGGCTTTGCTGCCGCTTATGAGGAGCACGTAGTTGTCTGTGTACTTTGCTACGGTCGCTTGGTAGGGCGCTTGGAACGGTATGCTCAGGTTCAGGCGGAAATCCATTGAGAAATAAGCCAGGTCCTCAAACACGATGGTGTCGTACTTTGTTGCCAGCGTTCCGATGGTGCGTAATTCGTCTTCGTTGAGGCACACCCACGTCGGGTTGTTGGGGTTGCTGTAGATGATGGCCGCGATGTTGCCTTTTTCAAGGTAGCTTTCAATTTTTGGGCCTAACTTGTCGCCGCGGTAGTCGTACACGTCAAACTTTCAAACGGAGTTCCCATGACCACACACTGTTGTTTTTGCACGGGAAAGCCCGGGTCGATGAACAGTATGGTATTCTTTGTCTTGCCGGTTTGACTTGCCGTGAGGAACGAGGCAAATGTGCCCTGCATGGAGCCGCACACGGGGACGCATCCTTCGGGCGCGAGGTCGATTCCTATATATGCTTTGATGAATCGCGAAGCTTCTTGCTTGAGTTGCGGGATGCCGTTGATGTCAGGATAGAGACGTGCGATGCCGTTCTCCAATGCGCTGATTTGTGCCTCAACGCCATATTTTGACGGAGGCAATCCGGGAACGCCCATCTCCATCTTGATGAATTCCTGGCCGCTCCTTTGTTCAGATTTCTGCGCTACGGCCACTATTTCACGAATGGTGGCGCGCCCGAAGTCTTTGATGCCTAATTCTTCAATGGCCTCGTCTACGACGGTTGCCGGTATGGGAGTTTCTTTCATTGCTTTGCACTGTTGTAACCAAGGTCAAAGGCGTTCACATTGTCCGATATAATTTTTTCTCCCTTTGACATAAAAATTCTCATGATTGACTTGCGCAAATCTTCGGGGCTTATAATCTCAATGAAAGGCGCGGCCATGCCGAGCAATATCATGTTTGCGCTTTTGGGCATCTGATTTTCCTTGGCCAATGTCTCAATACCCAGTTTTTTCACATGTTTCAGTGCGTCCAGTTCCTGATACAACGCCTCCGTGTCGGGATAATTGGGAATGTTAATGAAAGGTTCTGACGACGTAATTACCCATCCGTCTTCCGACAAATAGGGTAGGTATCGCAAAGCTTCCATTGGTTCCATGGCAATTATGAGATCGGCCTGGCCCTGTGGGATTAAGTCGCTGTAAATTTCGTCTGTGCTCAGCCTGAGATTGCTTTGCACGTCGCCACCGCGCTGACTCATGCCGTGAACTTCGTCTTGCTTCAGATGGAGTCCGGCCTGGGTGGCTGCTTCGCCGATAACGGTGGCAATGGAGAGGATTCCTTGTCCTCCCACACCTGATAATATGATGTCCTTCTTCATTGTTTCTGGGCTTTTTGTTTGCGTAATTTCCGGTTAAGTGTCTGGATGCACTCGCGACGAGGGATTATCACGGACACACCTCTGTAATTGATTTCCTCACGGATGATGTTGGTGATTTCTTCCATGTTCTTGGGAAGCGGCACAACCAC
>CAMZHB010000009.1 GCA_947306605.1 uncultured Prevotellaceae bacterium
TTCGTCTTCGACCACGACTGCCGCGAAGGCATCTGCGGCATGTGCTCGCTCTACATCAACGGCACGCCCCACGGCAAAACCGAGCGCGGAGCCACCACCTGCCAGCTCTACATGCGTCGCTTCAACGACGGCGACGTCATCACCGTTGAGCCCTGGCGTTCGGCCGCGTTCCCCGTCATCAAGGATTGCATGGTCGACCGCTCCGCCTTCGACAAGATCCAGGCCGCCGGCGGTTACACCACCATCCGCACCGGCCAGGCCCAGGACGCCAACGCCATCCTCATTCCCAAGGAAGACGCCGACGAAGCCATGGACTGCGCCACCTGCATCGGTTGCGGAGCCTGTGTGGCTGCCTGCAAGAACGGCAGCGCCATGCTCTTCGTCAGCTCCAAGGTGAGCCAGCTCGCCCTGTTGCCGCAGGGCAAGCCCGAAGCCGCCAAGCGTGCCAAGGCCATGGTGGCCAAGATGGACGAACTCGGTTTCGGTAACTGCACCAACACCCGTGCCTGCGAAGCCGTGTGCCCCAAGAACGAGACCATCGCCAACATCGCCCGTCTCAACCGTCACTTCATCAAAGCCAAACTCGCCGACTAAGGCGCGGGGCTTTGAACCATCCATAAAGAGTCTTCTGCAGCCCGTGCTGCGGAAGGCTCTTTTTTTGTGCCGTGTTCCCTACGTTTTGTTGCCGGTTGATTCTCAAAGGGAGCTTGAGAAGGCAAAACAGAAACGGCGCCTCAAACTTTCGAGACGCCGCTTCTGCGACCCGAAGTCCCACTTCCGAGCGCCGGAATCGGTCCCCGGAATTTTGTGGAAGACATCTTTTTATTTTTATTTTTTGATGATTCATTTTTTATATTCAATCAAAATACGTACCTTTGCAAGACACTAAATACTGAAAATTATTATGAAGAAGTTACTCGTATTGTTCGTTATGTTGTCGGCCGTTCTTCTGCCCCAGCGCAGTGCGGCCCTCACCCGTTGGACCTTCGACGCCAAGGCCAATCTTGTCAAAACCGCCGACCAACTTTCGGTCAACGCCATCCAGATCATGGACGGTTGCAGTCTCGCCAACTTGCTCGACAAGGACGGCGACACCTGGTTCCACTCCGCTTGGACCACTGACAACGGCAGCCCTCTGCCCGATGCCGACCACTACCTGCAGGTGCACCTCACTGAGGCCAAGCAGCACCTCATTTTCACGTATATCGGCATGAACTGGCCCAGCGCCCACAACTCGCCGCAGGAAGTGACCATCTACGTCACCAACACCCCCGACGACGAAACCTCGTGGACCACGTTTACCAAACTCACTGGCATGATACCCGTTGACAACTACCCCGTGAGCTACACCTCGCCCCACCTGGACCTCGGTGCCCCTTACACCGACATCCGTCTCGAGGTCAACCAGACCACCACGGGCAAGGTTGAAGGCACCTACCGCCGCCACTACTTCTGCCTCGCCGAATTCGGCATGTTCGAAGCCGTGGAGGAAGAGGTGAACAACCTGGTGCAGACGGCCGACCAGCTCTCCACCAACTCCATTGAAATCATGGACGGCTGCTCCCTGGCCAACCTGCTCGACGGCAACGGCGACACCTGGTACCATTCCGCGTGGAACACCTACAACGACAGTCCGCTGCCCGACGCCGACCACTACCTGCAGGCCCACCTTCTCGAGCCCGTCGAGGACTTCTTCTTCACCTTCACCGGCATGAACTGGGGCAGCGCCCACAATTCGCCCGACGAAGTCACCATCTATGCCACCAACACCCCCGACGACGAATCGTCGTGGAAGGAAATAGAAACCCTTACCGACATGATCAGCGGCGACCCCATACCTTCCGAATATACCTCGCCCGCTATTCACCTCGGCGCCCCCTACAGCGACCTGCGCTTCGTCGTGCGCCAGACCACCACGGGCGCTGTGGAAGGCACATACAACCGCCACTACTTCTGTCTTGCCGAGTTCGGCATCTACCTGGGTGAACCCAAACAGGCCGAACCCATAAACCTCGTCTTCATCGGCAACAGCATCACCTACGGCGCCATGCTTCAGAACCCCGGATCACAGGCTCCACCTTTCAAGGTGGGACGCATGATGCAGGAAGAACTCGAACAGCCCGTCACCGTCTATAACTGCGGTGTCAGCGGTGCCACCACGCTCGACTTCCTCCCAGCCACCGGCAGCTACTTCGCCTCGGTGGCCTCCGCCGTCAAGAGAGCACAGGCCAACGGCGGACCTATCATCTTCTCCATGATGCTCGGCACCAACGACAGCGCCGAGACCGGTCCCAACGGCTCGCCCGTCAGCCCCGCGAACTACTACAAGAACATGAAAGTCATCATCGACTATCTGCTCAACAACTATCCGCACACCATCATCATAGTCAACTACCCCATCTGGTACAGCCCCAACACCCACAACGGCGCGCGCTACCTCCAGGCCGGACTCGACCGCCTGCAGACCTACCATCCCGAAATAGACCGCCTCGTGAGCTTCTACGCCAAGATGCAGGACCACCAGCGTGTCTTCGCCGGCAACCCCGAGGCCTTCTCATACTTTGAGGACAAGACCGACCTCTTCGTCGCCGAGGCAGGCAACTCCGGCACGTTCTACCTCCATCCCAACGCCACGGGAGGCACGCGTCTCGCCGAGTTCTGGAAGCAGAGCATCATCGACCATCTGGCCGACGCCGATTTCTCTTCGCCCCGCGACTACGCCCCCGACCTCATCAACGAGGCCATCGACGTCGTAAACCAGTGCTTCTCCACCACGACACAATCCAGCACCTACCTCCTCAACGACCCCGGCCAACTCTCCACCAACGCCTACGAAGCCGCCACGGGCACCCTCGACCTGCTCCTTGACCGCAAGACAGGCACATGGTTCCAGACCGACACCACCACACGCACCCTCGACGAGGCCCACTACCTTCAGTTCGACCTCCTCACCGACACCATCCAGCGCGTGGCCCTGCGCATGATACGCCGGCCGGCTGTCAGCGGCAAGCACACCGACAACCACCTGCCCAACGACATCACCGTCTATGCCGCCAACGACACCGTAGCAGGCCCATGGACACGCGTCTGCCGCCTCAACACCGGTTTCCCCGCGCAGAACCAGATGGCCATCTACGTCTCCCCGTCCATCAACCTGCTCCAGCCCTCGCGCTATGTCCGCATGGTGGTCAACGGCAATGTCAGCGGCGCCACCACCGCCACCGGCTGGCCCTTCTTCAACATGGCCGAAGTGCAGATGTACCCCGTTGCCGTGAACGAGGACAAGTCGCCCTACTACACCCGCAACAACGGCATCGACCGGGCCTGCGACATCCTACAGGCCCTCTGCCGCGAAGCACTGCAGAAGTGGGAGCGCGACGAATTCAACGAAGTCGACTCGCTCACCCTCTGCCAGGCCACAGAACTGGTGCGCGAACTCCTCGCACAGCCCGACATCAGCCGTGCCGACGTCAACCGTGACGGTGCCGTCGACTCCGCCGACATCGTCGCCGTCATCAAGGAAATGCCCGACGGCGACATGAAAGCCGACGTCAACCGCGACGGCGCCGTCGACTCCGCCGACATCGTCGCCGTCATCAAGGAGATGAAATAAAAAAAACCGCAAAGGTCGGACTTCGGGCCGCAGAAACGGCGTCTCAAAAGTTTGAGGCGCCGTTTCTGCTTCGTCTTGTGCAGAGCCGTCCGACTGTTTCCCCGGTTCCCATCTTTCCCGACGCACCTTAATATATAATAAAGGAATGAGAAGGCGCGAAACAGCGCCGGAAAACACAAAAAGTGCAAAAAAGCGGCGGATAATGCATGGGAAATGAAAAAAAACGAGGAAAAAGGCGTTTTTTAACCCGAAAAGTTTGGCGCAAATGAAGCAAATACGTAATTTTGTTCTGTAAAAGTGTCTTTGTGCCCTTGTGGCACGGCACGTGAGAGTAGATAAAACATTGTGTAATTTAATAACTTATTGTCTAACTAAAACATTTAACTATGAGAAGAATTTTACGCTTCTTCATGCTGACATTAGTATGCAGCATGTGTTGGAATGTCGCATCAGCACAGAAGATCTACGCAGGTGATCCCTACAAGTGGAACGAGCTGAAAGCTGGTGACGAGATTCTGTTGAACAATGGTGGCGCCTACAGCGACGACGTTGCTGGTTACGGCGGCCCCGGTCAGTTCCTCTGTGGTTATACAGTTGCTCAGAACGGTTATGCCGCCGGTATCACGCTGGCCAAGACCGACACCCTGAACGAATCCAAGAACACTGACCCCACGGGCAACAAGCTGACGGACGCCAACGTGTGGATTCTCGTGGACGCCGGTACCATCACCGACATCTACGATGAAGAGTATCAGGCATTCTACCTGAAGAACAAGAAGACGGGCGAGTACATCGAGTGCTTCGAAAGCACACCGACGGCCACCGACTTCGTTTCTCACACCACCCCGCAGCTGGCAAAGGCCACGTCGTTCGTGCCTCAGCCGGTTGACTCTTACGACGGTGTGAAGAAGACCACGCTGAAAAAGTATGAAGAAGATCCCGACTATGGTGTCATCTTCTCCCACTACGTAGTTACCACAAAGGTAAACAGCGAGACAGGTGAAGAAGAGCAAGAGGGCGCATGGTGGCATCTGGGTTACTTCTGGAACTACACCTACACCTACTATGGCACCGCTGTCGACATGGTTGGTTGGAACGCTCTGAAGCCAGTTGAAGGCCTTTCTCCCAAGATGTTGCTTGAGATGTTCATGGTCTCCATCAACGGCGCTGAGTTCAACGCAGGTACCGACCCCGGCTACTTCGGTGCTGACGAAGTCATCGCTTTCGAAGACGCTCTGTTGGCCGCTCAGGATGCATTCGACTATGAAGATCCCGATGCTCCTTACTCCGACGAAGAGTGGCAAGGCTGGTACAACGATTTGAAGGCCGCTTACGATGCAGTGGTAGCCAGCCAGGTTCCCCTGAGCGACGGTCTCTACTACATCATCATGGACAACCAGCAGACCCTCGGCTATCGTGAAGGCAAGGGCGACGCCAACGTTCCCGCATTCCAGGCACGCAGCGACATGATGTTGTGGTGGGCTTCCCTCGACGAGGAAGACCCGTCCTTCGTATGGCGCCTGACCAAAGTGGGTGTTGAAGAAGACGGCACTCCCAAGTACACCGTACAGAACTACGGTCTTTCCACCTACATCGCATACGACATGGACAACGGCGAAGGCTTCGTTTGTATGTCCAAGGAAGTGGAAACCGACTATGACCTCATTGTCCGCTCAAGCGACGGCCGCTGGAAGTTCAGATGCAACACCCCGGGTGGTCTGAACCGCGACAAGAGCACAGCCCGCGGTATCTACGCCGACTGTATGGGTGCCAGAGCACACCAGTCGCACACCCAGCTGAGCACCAGCTACGACGACGCCCAGCACCAGACGCTGCGCCGTCCGACGGACGAACAGATTGCCGTTCTGGAGCCGAAGGTAGCCCAGATGACGCTCACCGCTGAGCTCGAAGCTCTGCTCGACCCCGCCCTGACGCTCTACAACGTTTGCTTCAAGTACAATCCTGACCTCGACAACCCGCTGATCAAGGTGCTTGACGATGAAGGCCACGCAAACTACGACTCCCCGATGACCAACACGGCCAACGACGGTTCCTACAAAGGCCTTATCGACGGTCTTAACGAAGTTATGGGTACGGACTACAGCTACTACTTCCGCACCTACGACGGTTCCAGCGATGACGCCGAACACAAGTACATCGTGTTTGACTTCATTGAGAAGCAACAGAACATCGTTATCGAAATGTCGAAGCGCAACGCTCCTCCGGGACAGGGCGACCGTCCCGCTGAAGTAATCCTCTGGGGTTCCAACACCGAAGGTGACATCCTCGGCGAAAAGGAATGGACCAAGATTGAGGTTTACTATCCTACCGTTGAAAACGCCGTCATTACCGACTGGCACTCCGTTGACCTGGGCCAGCCCTACCGCTACCTGAAGTATTCTGTATCGAAGAATTACAGCTACACCATCGGTAACTCCAGCCGTTCATGGGCATTCGTACGTTTCGCCATCGGTGAAATGCAGATCTATCCGGGTACCCTCGACACCGAAACCAGCCAGTACTACTATGTAGAAGGCATGCAGGCCGCTGCTGACGAACTGAGAAAGCAGTTGGGTATCGCCCGTGTAGCCGTTGGTGAAAACAACGCTACGCAGCAGAACATCGACGACCTCCAGGCCGCTATCGACGCTTTGAAGGGCATGGTTGTTGACACCATTCCTCTCTTTGCTCGCACACTTGAGGTTGAGAACTACGTGAACCGCTTCCCCGCCGGTCTTGATTACGGTCAAACCACCGACGAAGAACTGGCTGCTATGGAAGCTGCCATCGAAAATGCCAAGGGCTTCGACCATGAGAAACCTCAGAAGGCCGACCTCGAAGCACGTATGGCTAACCTGAACGCTGCCTTCGAAACCTTCAAGGCCGCTCAGAAGCCCATCGAAGAAAATACATGGCTCTACATCCAGTGCACCGACCAGACCCGCACGGGTGAACCCGATGCTGACGGCAACTATGTTCCGGGTAACGCTATCGTTAACGGTCACGTAATGTATGTTGCTTCCGGCAACACCTATGGTGATGTACGTGCAGCCACCGCTGCTGACCGTCTGCTCCATGGTCTCTATGACACCGAAAGCGAGACTCAGCTTGACCTCGATAACCCGTTCAGCATGTGGCGTGCCATCAAGCAGGAAGACGGTAGCTATGCATTCCAGAACCGCGGTACCGGTACATATATCGGTGTATTCGGCAGCAACACCTACGGTGGTATGTCTGCAGAGCCCGTAAGCTATGCACTCAACTTTGTTGCTCCGGGTGAATTCGAATTCGTTTGCAACGATGGAACCAACTCTGACAAGAGAGCTCTTACAGCTTACGAAGATACGTATGTAGCCACTACGGCTGCTTCCGGTGGTGCAGGCAGCACGACTGCCACTTGGACGGTTCTCCCCGTTGAAAGTGAAGCATTCACCTTCAGTGTTCCCAACAACACGTATCAGATTGTTACTCTCCCGTACGATGCAAAGTCTCTGAGCATTAATGAAAACGTTAAGGCTTATGGCGTGAAGTCTGCTACCGTTACGGACGGTGAAGAAGAAAGCGATTGCGAACTGGTACTCACTCCGCTGACGGAAGACCCGAAGGCTGGTGAACCGTTCATCCTCGTTGTAGGCGATCCCTCGCAGTTCAATGCTGAAGGTGCAAGTCCTGCTCCTGAAGATGAAACCATCTTCTTCATCGAAGTTCCCTCCGATGACAACTATGTAACCGAAGCCAAGACTGTCAACGGTCTCGTTGGTCTGTTGAACGGTGCAGACGTTGCCAAGGGTATGGGTTACTTTGTAGACAACACTCTGACTTCTACCCGCACGAAGATGTTCATGAGCGGTATGAGTGGTTACATCAACCCGCAGCTGGCTCAAAAGCTCGGCGACCCGACTGATGAAGACATCGTACTCAACGCTTCTGGTCTCGACGCTATCAAGTCTGTCAAGGCTGTTAACGTAACCGGCAATGTTTATAGCATCGACGGTAAGCTCGTTAGCAAGAGCGGTACGAAGAACCTGAACAAGGGTATCTACATCGTAGGTAAGAAGAAGGTTGCTGTTAAGTAATCTCCTTAAGAAACGGAAATACACAAAGATCGTTTCATAAGTTTGGCGGTGCGTCCATTGGGCGCACCGCTTTTTTGTTATAGTTACAATAGCCGTTATCGTTTAGAGTAACTTTGGGGCCGTTGCCGTAGTAAAGAAAAGGGCAGGGAATGGTTTAGCGCTTTCTCAGAATGCTGAGTCCGTCGCGCAATGGGAGGATGACCGTTTCAACGCGCGGGTCATTGGCCACGAGGTCGTTGAAACGGCGTATGCCCAGTGTCTGGGCGTCGTGGTCGTAGGCCGGGTCAATGACGTGGCCGTCCCACAGGGTGTTGTCGGCGAGTATGAAGCCGCCGTCGTTGAGGTGTTGCAATGCGAGTTCAAAGTATTCGGTGTACTGTCGTTTGTTTCCGTCGATGAAAATGAGGTCGAAGGGAGCCTCGTCTTTTGGCAAGCTGGTGAGCACGTCGCCGATGCGGAAGTCGATGCGGCCGGCCCAGGGCGACCCTTCGAGCCAAGGCCGCGTGAAGTCTTCCAGTTCATCGTTGATTTCGTAGGTCACCACTTGTCCGTCGTCGGGCAGGGCGGAGGCCATGCACAGGGCGGAGTAGCCCGTGAACGTGCCGATTTCCAGCACGCGCCGGGGCCGTATCATGTGGACGAGCGTCTTCAGCAGTTGTCCCTGCAGGTGTCCCGACACCATGTGTCCGCGCACCAGCCGGATGTTCGACTCGCGGTACAGGCGGTACAGGTAGTCCGGTTCCGCTTCGATGTGGGAGAGGATGTAGTCTTCTAAGTCGAAAGACATCGTGTGGGGGCTTACGGCTTTGCCAGCGCTTCTATGGCCAGGCGGTAGCTGTCGAGGCCGAAGCCGCAGATGACGCCGCGGCAGGCCGGGGCTATCATCGACTGGCGGCGGAAGGGTTCGCGGCAGTGGACGTTGGAGATGTGCACTTCCACCACGGGTGCCTTCACGGCCTTGACGGCGTCGAGCAGGGCGATGCTGGTGTGGGTGTAGGCTCCGGCGTTGAGCACGATGCCGTCGCACGCGAAGCCTGCCTCATGGATTTTGTCGATGAGCGCGCCTTCGCAGTTGCTCTGGAAGCAGTCTATGGTCACGTCGGGGAACGTCCGGCGCAGTTCTTCCACATAGGTGTCGAACGTGCGTTGGCCGTAGATGTCCGGTTCGCGTTGTCCCAGCAGATTGAGGTTGGGACCGTTGATGATTTGAATTTTCATCGCTGTAATGTATTGATTTCTGATGCAAAAATACAACAAATAATTGACAGAGGTGTCTTTCGCCCCCGATTTCTCTGCGACCGGTGCCGTATTCCCCGTGCGTTAACGCTTTTAACGCTGAAATGTTAATCTGTTAATGCGGGGGCCTGATTTCGGTTTATCGAAGTGGGGCTTCGGGCCGCAGAAGCGGCGTTTCGGAAGATTGAGGCGCCGCCTTTGTTTGGTTTTTTCTGACGTGTTGATTATGAGGGCGTTTTTTCTACACGCTTTAGTTGCGTATTCAGCAACTTCGCGGGCTTTGGCGTTGCCGTTTTGACAAATCTGTCGTGAGGCTTCCCGTAAAACGGCAGGAGCCGGCCCTTGTGGGGCCGGCTCCTGCGACATGCCGCGTAAAAACGTTTATCTGCGTTTTTCCTTGTATTTTTCGAGCGGACGGTCGAGCGACTCAATGCATTGTAGCACGGCGTCCTCGAAGGTGTCGCATGTCTTTTCGGCGTAGAGCGTTTCGCCAGGCAGGCTCACCTGCACGCTGACCTGCTTGTTGAGGTTGGTTTCGGGCTTTACTACTTTGAGCGTAAATTCCACTTTCGTCACGTCTTCGTTGCGCTTGGCAAAGCGCTGCATTTTCTTTTCGATAAATGCCTGCAACTTTTCGGTTGCATCGAAATGAATGGCTTGAATTCTTAGTTCCATAAAACCTCCTTGTTTTTGTGTCCCGTCGCGCGGACGGAACGGGTTGATGTTTTATTGTTCTGCGAATGTAGTCAAAATTTTCGGCTTGGCCAAGTGCGGGGCGGTTTTTTGCTGTCTTTTTGCGGAAAAAACTTTTTTCTTTGTAATTTTGTTGCCTATGACAGCCGAATCACCGACATCTGCGTGGACCGACGTGCAGCGCGAGGAAGTGGCGTCGCTGGTGAAGCAATTCCGCTCCTACCTGCTGCTGGAGCGCTCCTTGTCGCGCAACACCCTCGACGCTTACCTGAGGGACGTGGAGAAGTTGCTCCATTATCTGGAAGGTGCAGGCGTGACGCCGTGGCAGGCCGACACCGAACTGCTCCGAGGCTTTGCCGCGGGTCTGCACGACATCGGGGTGGAGGCGAGGTCGCAGGCCCGCATCGTGAGCGGGGTGCGGGCGTTTTACCACTTCATGCTCATGCACGGCCAGACGGACCACGACCCGGCCAAGTTGCTCGAGACGCCCAAACTGGGTGTTCACCTGCCCGAAGTGCTCACGGTGGCCGAGGTGGACCGCCTCATCGGTGCCGTGGATCTGAGCAAGCGCGAGGGACACCGCAACCGCGCCATCCTCGAGGTGCTCTACAGCTGCGGTCTGCGCGTCAGCGAACTGTGCGACCTGAAGATGAGCAACCTCTACCTCGACGAAGGCTTCCTGCGTATACTCGGCAAGGGCAGCAAGGAACGCCTGGTGCCCATTTCGGCAAGGGCCGTGCACGAGTTGAAGAACTACTTCCTCGACCGTAACCAGTGGGACATCCCCGGGGCGTACGAGGACTACGTCTTCATCACCGTGAAACGCCGGGTCAAAAACATCGGGCGCATCATGGTGTTCCGGCTCATCAAGGACTTGGCCGTCGTGGCCGACATTCACAAGAACATCAGCCCCCACACGCTGCGCCATTCCTTTGCCACCCACCTGCTGGAGGGCGGGGCCGACCTGCGCGCCATTCAGGCCATGCTGGGCCACGAGAGCATTGCCACCACCGAAATCTACACCCACATCGACCGCAGCCGCTTGCGCGAAGAAATACTGGAGCACCATCCGCGCAGCCACAGTCGCGAAGCATAAACAACAGAAAGCGATATAGTCCAGGCTATATCGCTTCCCGTTGATATCAAGTCCGTTTTCGAACCTGCCACGGCCGCTTATTCGTCGCCGTGCTGGCTCAAGATGCGGTGGGGCACGTGTCCGTGGGCCACCATCTCGAAAGGACAGCCGAAGGCCTCGCCCAAGATTTCACCCGTCACTTCGGCTGCAGCGTGGTAGTGGACGTGACGGTTGACGCAGGCGATGTTTTTGACGTTGCGCATCACGGTTCCCACGTCGTGGCTCACCAGTACGACGGCACAACTCCGGTTGATGTCGGCCAGCAGTTGGTAGAGACGCTCCTGATGCTGCTGGTCGATATAAGTGGCCGGCTCGTCAAGGATGAGTACCTCGGGGTCGCACACCAGGGCCCGGGCCACGAGGACGCGCTGCCGTTGTCCGCCGCTCAGTTCACCGATGGCACGGTCGGCATACGGGGTAAGCTCCATCTGTTGCAGTGCCTGGTCGGCTTTCCTCCGGTCGTCGGCCGTAAAACGGTGCCATACGCGGTGCCGGCTGTGGAGTCCCGACAGCACCACTTCGCGCACGGTGATGGGGAACTTGGCGTCAAAGGTGCTGTACTGCGGCAAATAACCCGTGCGGAGACTGTCGCAGGGCGCGCCGTTGCGCCAGAACTGCACCTGTCCTGCCACGGGCTTGAGCAGACCGAGGATGACCTTCACCAGTGTGGTCTTACCCCCGCCGTTGGGACCGATGATGCCTAGAAAGTCGTCGGCCATCACTTGCAATGTGGCGTCTTCGAGCGCGGTTCGGCCGTCATAGGCAGCGTACACGTGACTAAGGGTGATGATTGGGCTATTTTCCATTCTTTATGGCTTGTGCAATGTGTAGCATTTCGTTTTCCCAGTCGTAGCTGAGCGGGTTGACGGTGACGATGGCAGCTCCCGTTTCGCGGGCCAGGGTGCAGGCCATGGCGGGGTTGAATTCCGGCTGCACGAGAATCGTTTTCACGCTGTCTTGGCGGCATTGTGTCACAAGCGTCTTCATCCATTGTACTCCGGGCTCTTTGCCGTCTTTCTCGATGCTAAGCTGCTTTAGTCCGAAGTCGGCTGCAAACTCCGTGAGAGCGGGATGGGCGATGACAAACGTGCGGTAGGGCTGGTCTTTCAGCAGTTGGTGTATCTGTGTCTCCACGTTGGCGATGCGTCGGGTAAGGCTGTCGAGCCGCAGCCGGTAGTAGGCCGTTCCCGCGGTGTCGATGGCGCAGAGAGCGTCGCAGATGGTCTGGCATATGCTTGTGGCCAGACGCGGCGAGGTCCATGTGTGGGGGTCGAAAACGGAGGAGCGCATGTCGAGGGAGGAGAGTCCTTCCGAAGTGTCCACTATGGGCAGATCGGGCACGTTTTCGCTCACTTTGGGCAGCCAGGTGGTTTCGAAGCCGAGCTGTCCCACTTTGAAGAACGCCTTTGCATCGCTGAGCATCATCATCTGTTGCGGTGTCGGCTCGTACATTTCGGGGCTGATGCCTTCTGGCACGAGGCTCACCACGTCCATGCGGTCGCCGGCGATGCTTTGGGTAAAGAAGCGCAGCGGTTCGATACTTACCACCACACACGGCAGGCCGGTTGCGGGGCGACGGTCGCCGCACGAACCGAGGACTGCCAGACACAGGAAAATGATACAAAGGACAATATGCTTCATACGAAAAAACTTAAATACCTTGCAAGAGTAGGGCTAGAAGAATGTAGCGCACCGTTTTGCCCAGGGCGACGGTAAGCGCTGAGTGCCAAAGATTGACACGCAGCAGACCCAGGGCTACCGTGATTACGCTGCCCAGAAATGGTATCCACGCCAGCAGGCCCATCCATGCGCCGTGGCGACGTATCTGTTTCTTGGTGCGTTCCAGTTTATCTTCGCTCAGATGGAGCCTACGGTAGAACCAAGAGTCGTTGCCCAGCCTTCCGATGCCGTAGTTGAACATTCCGCCCAGGACATTGCCGATGGAAGCGCAGATGACCAGTTGCCAAATGTCGAGTCCGGTCAGATAGAGTGCCGTCATCACCGCTTCAGAGGTGAAGGGGATGAAACTGCCTCCCAAAAAGGCCGCTACCATCATGCCAGCGTAACCGTATGTTACAAGAAATTCAATGAATGACTCCATAGGTTGAACACGGTGGCGCCCAAGAGCAACAGCAGGCCGAGCAGGGAGAAGAACAAAGCCCAGCGTCCTTGTGCCACGGCGAAGTAGCGCGCCACGACGGGCGACACGGCGACGAGCAGGAAGGGCGTCAATGCCTTGTAGTGGTTGGGCTGCAAGAGCAGCAGGGCCATGAGCAGGGCGCTTTGTGAGATGAGTACATAGATGAGCATGCGCGGGCGAATCTTGTCGTTATAGTTGGTGTAGGCGTAGTGAATGGCCGCCACCATGAAGAGCAGGCTGATGAGAGCTATGGCCACGGAGAACTGCAGAGGCCATTCCAAGATGGCGGCAGGGTCGAATGCCGCAAGGTTGTTCCACAGGCTGAGCAGCGTGTCCGTTTGTTCCGTCAGCAGTAGGTATCCTCCGTAGAATTCCATCGGAATGAAGAGCCCGAATGCCGCCGCCAGCAGGCTGCGCGGTGTGAAAGAGCCCAGTTGTACGAACATGGAGAGCACATAGACGGGCGCCAGCAGGAAGAGGGGCGGAAAGGTGAGACACGCCACTCCTAAAAAGAGGAACGATTGGAAGACCCAGCGCTCGGCATGGTATTGTTGGTAACTCTGAAACAGGAAATGGAGCGACACCGCGTAACACAACGCGCCGGCCAAGGCGGGTGTTGCCGTTTGGGCGAAGGTGCACATGGCGGCCATGAGCAGGAAGACGGCGGCGGTCATCCAGGTGCGCAGGGGGATGACGCTGTTGACCGAGCACACCTTGTGGATGGCGTAGGCCACGATCACCGTGCCGGCCAGTCCAACCCAGTGCCACGGGTCGTTGTAGGGGCCGGTGCTCCACGAGAGCGTGGCGCAGACCACGGCTACCACGAGCGGCACCAGGCTTTCGGCCATGCGGTCTTTCAGTGTGCGTTCCATTGTCAGTTTTATTACTTAATGCAAAGTTACGAAGTTTTGGGCCATGTTTAGTCAAATCTTGTGCAAAAAATTTATCAACCTAAATATATGTATTAGGAAGCGCATTTTTTGCTGATAATTCATCTATTTGCTCAGATGTAAATGTTGGCGCAAAACTTGATAGTGTTAATTCAGCACGTTTTAAAACTTCATCTTCTGGTCTGTCTAATGCATCTTTAATGACATCATCTAATGATTTGTTTGGCAATGAACTAAAACCATAT